>JANYDH010000145.1 GCA_025359865.1 Actinomycetes bacterium
CGTGTGGCGGGTGTTGTGTGGCGGGTGTTCGACGAATCCGATCATCGTGGCCAGCGGTTCGTCGCGCAAGCGGTCGACACAAGCGGTCGAAAGGTGGAACACATTTCCGGGATTCGTCAACTCGGCTTGACAACCATGTCAAGTGAACATGACGCCATTGCCGAGTTGATCTCCCTGGGGTCGCTAGCGCAGGGTTGGCATTCAATTAATTAATGCGGCAATGCACTAGGGTGGAGGAGAGCCGACCGGTACGGTCCTCGATCGGACGAAAGGATCTGGATGCCAAAGGCAGTCCTTCCGGACGGCACCGCCCTCGAGTACGAGACGTTCGGTGAGCCAGCCGACGCGGCCGATTCGTGGTCCGTTTCGACAACCGAGACACCGGCTTGTCGACCAAGTTCGAGCAACACCCGGTCGATCTGCACGACCTGATCGGAGCGGCGTCTATCGGCGATCTCGAGATGGTCCGATCACTTGCTGCCTACCGCCTCGCGGACCTCGCCGATGACGGCGCCGGCCTCGCCCGCGCGCTCGGCCTCGACCAGGTCCACGTGGTCGGGGCATCGATGGGCGGCATGGTCGCCCAGCTCGTTGCGATCCGTCACCCAAAGCTGGTGACCACGTTGACCTCGATGATGTCGTCGACCGGCTCGCCTGACGTCGGGCAGTCGACCCCTGAGGCGTTCGCCGCGCTCATGAAGCCGACGGCGCCCGACCGCGGCGGCTACGTCGCCGACTCCGTTGCGAGCTCTCGCGTGTGGGCCTCGAAGCGATACTTCGACAAGACCTCGGCGTCTGCTCTCGCAGCGGCGAGCTACGACCGGGGTCTCTGTCCTGAAGGAACGACCCGCCAGCTTGCGGCCATGCTCGCGACCGGGTCGCTGGAAGGCGACCTCGCACGACTTCGGCTCCCGGTGCTGGTGATCCACGGCACCGACGACACGCTCATCACCCCAAGCGGCGGGCAACGAACCGCCGAGTTGATCCCCGGAGCCGAGCTCATGATCGTCACAGACATGGGCCACGACCGACCCGAGCCGCTCTGGCCGATCCTTTGGGACGCGATCGAGACTCACACAGCCCGGGTTCGGGACTGAACGGCCAAGCCCATCAACTCGCTAGAGGACATCACCCAGTCCCGGTGATCTGACGCGCAAGCGCGTCGCCGCGGAGCCGGCGATGGGATCTGGGTCCCTCAGGACGTGCACGAGGCACTGGTGCGAAAGGCGGAGCTTGCCGGCCAGTCGCTCCAGGACGAGCGTGCTCGTCGTTGACGCGTCGGTCGTTGCGCCGTTGGTCGCTGACGGCGGGCCTGACGGCGACCTGTCTCGAGCAGCAGTGAGAGGGCAGGCCCTCGCGGCGCCAGATCTCCTCCGAGTCGAGGTACTCTCCGTCATCCGCCGACACGTGACATCCGGTGAGCTGACCCAGCGCCAGGCGAACCATGCCGTCGAGGACCTACTCGCCCTGCCGATCACGCTGTATCCCACCACACCACACCACTTCTGCGCCGGTGCTGGGAACTCGGCTCGAACGTGACGTCCTACGACGCCTGCTACATCGCGCTGGCCGAGGCGCTCGATGTCGTGCTCCTCACGTCCGATGCGAAACTCACGAAGACGCCGGGGACCCGCTGTACGTTTCAGTTGGTCTGACGACCGCTGCCTCAGCGGGGATTGCCGAGCCGTTTCGGCAGTTGGCCAGAAACCATGGTCGGAGGGCTCGAAGAACCGGCGCTCGGGGGCAGTGTCCGGTCGCACGGCCGGGCGGGATGGTTCGGTGGCGAACTCGAGGTGTCCGCAGACACCCCATCGCGCTGACGAGTGTTAGCGGCCTGATTGTCTGGTGATGGGTGGGTGCTGATCGCTGGTGCGGTCAGTGCTTGGCGGGTCGGCGTCGAGGATCGCGTGCATCGCCGACTGCTGGGCGATGATGGTGTGGTGATGGTTTTCATACCTGTGTAGTTGGTCCGCGCCCGCACCTGTCACGCGTGCCAGGCAGACTACCCATCGATGAAGGTCGGAGGTCGCAGCTCCGGAAGTCCGAGCTCGTCGCATACGAGAATGGGAGAGGTTCTTACTGCGACAGGCGGGTTAGTGATGGGCGGGTGTGTAGGCATCGAGACGCTGGTTGTGGGTGCCGGGTGAATTCGCGGGTAGCCCGGTGAGTTCGTCTCGGTCAAGGATCGACGTGGGATAGATGGCCGAATCGTTCGCCGGTGTTGCGGGGGAACGGTTGCTCAGAGCCAGGTTGTCGAAGGCCACGCTGACCAACCTGTCGCGCGTAGTCGAAAACATTGTCCTCGACCACGACCTACGTGGGGTGGTGATGACAGGCTTTCAGACCGGCCGAAACTGGAATGCTGAGCTTGCTCGCTATGAGCGCCTGGTGCTGCCATCGGCACGTCGAGTCGCAGTTTTTTCTGACGGTAACCTTGCGGGTCTCGGTGAGATCCACGGGTTCCGTCGCCGCGAGCAAAGTGGTTTGCGTCGCGACGCCAATTGCTACACGAGCAGGAGATCCACGACCGGTTGCAGGACGCGAACGATCACATCGCGCGCCTCGAGCGACTCGCCGCTGTTGGCATCACCGCAGCGTCGTTGGCCCACGAGTTGAACAACCCACTGGCAGCGATCTCCCGCGCTGCCGACGTGCTCGATTCCCGCGCCGACGCGTCGCCAGGCGAGGATCCCGCTGCGGCTGTTAGCGGCGTTGCTCTCACTGCGCGAACAGGTGCGCTCCGCTGCCGAGCGGATCACTGGGACGGTCTCGCGTGCCGGGAGGATGACACGCGGGATGCTCGACCTTGTCCGCATGAGCGAGCCCGCGTTGCGACCACTGCCGCTCGACAATTGGCTCCCGGCTCTGATTGAGGAGCTTTCGGTCGTCCGCAGGCGAGAGATCAGCCTCGTGATCACCGGCCCGAACACGGTCAACGTCGATCCAGACCTGTTGCGGCACATCATCACCAATCTGATCACCAACGCAGTCCAGGCTTCGCCGTACGACGCGACGGTGGCCGTCGAAGTGACCGAAACGGCCGCGAACGTCGAACTGAGGGTCGTCGACACGGGACCCGGTATCGACGAGGAACTGGTCGGTGAGTTGTTCCTTCCGTTCCGGACGACCCGTGCGAGTCAGGGTGGCACAGGTCTCGGGCTCGCCCTTGCCCGCCGGTTCGCCGCCGACCTTCGCGGCACCCTCGAGTTCGAGCGGACCGGACCAGGCGGAACGACCATGCTGCTCGTTCTGCCATCGAGTGCCGATGTCATACCGGCCACTCGGCGGGTGCTACTTGTCGAGGACGACGCCGACGTCCGCGCCGGGCTGGCGCACATGCTTCGTCGAATGGGCTGGGACGTCTTCGCCGTGAAAAGCCGCGCCAAAGCGCTCGGCGTTCTCGAATCGGTCGACCCTGAACTCGTCATTATCGACCACGACCTTGGTGATGGCAGCACGTCGGAACAGTTCGTCGAAGAACTCGACAAGGCCCGTCGCTGCCTCCGCAGCCGGGTGCTCATCATCACCGGCAGCCTTGCGTCGCAACTGTCAGTACACGACACCGTCCCAGTCCTGTTCAAACCCTTCACCCGAGCCGAGCTCGACACAGCAATCCAGCGACTCCTACCTCAAACCACCGACCGCTACTGATCGCTCTGACGGATATCGTGCGCCATCGCCGCGACGGGCCGACCATTGCGTCAAACCTGTACCACATATCGTGATACTGTAGGTGGAGTTCTTCTGCAATTTCTGTGCGGCTTGATGACAGTGCTGAGCGGGCTCTGCGAATTCTGAACGCGTGCGGGATGTCGACATCGGAAGCGATCCGGTCATCGCTGATCGAGTCGGCCCGGCGCGTTCGGCGGAGCGAAGCGTTGACGAAAGAGGCAGAGGCGTTGGAGGCCGACGAGGTGGATCGTGCGGAGATGCTCGCTGTCACAGCGCTGATGGAGTCGTTGCGTGCAACGCGGTGAGGTATTCCGGTTCAAGATCCCGAACGGTCTGGGCCATGAGCAGCATGGGGCTCGTTTCGGGGTCGTGGTCCAGGCCGATGAGTTCCTGCCGCGGTCGGTGGTGATCGTTGCGCCGACGTCACGAAGCGCTCGTCAGGCGTCATTCCGCCCGCCCGTCGAGGTGGAAGGTGAGACCACGCTGGTCCTGATCGAGCAGCTCGGCGCGGTCGATGTGCAGCGTCTCGGTAGGCGGGCCGGTCGGCTCAGTCTCGAGGAGATGTGGAGTGTCGACGAGGCGCTCGCTACGTACGTCGGGTTGGGGCAACGATGACCGGGTTGATACCGGGGACGCTTGTCAAGATACGGCGGGCGGTTTAGCGGCTGGCAACCACAGGGTAAACGAGGCACCGTCGGCACGCGGATCGGCGCGAAGGTCACCACCGTGTTTGAGCGCGATCTTTCGTGAAATCGTCAGCCCCAACCCAGCTCCGCCCGCATCACGGGCGCGCGCGGCATCAAGGCGCGTGAACGCTTCGAAGATTCGTTCGCGGTCGTTGTCGCTGATTGCCGGGCCATCGTTGACCACGCGTACCCAGGCTTGATCAACGTCGCCGCAGACCTCCACGTCGACGCGGCTGTGGGCATGTCGCTCCGCATTGCTGATCAGGTTTCGCAACATCCGCGTCAGAAGGTCGTCATCGCCGCGAACCCATACCGGCTCGTCTGGCTCCTGCCAGGTGATCGGCGTCGACCCGGCAGGATGCGACGCGATGATCCTGTGGGTCAATTCGATGAGATCCACGGGATCCATTCGCACGATGTGGTCCTGCGCATCGGCCCGTGCGAACTCGAGCAGCTCGCGCGACAGTCGCTCGAGGCGGTCAATTTCGATCAGGGCATCGCTGGCGATTCCGTGCCAGTCGGCCCGATCCGGGTAGGCCAAACCGACCTCGAGTTGGGTACGCGCCGCCGCCAACGGGCTACGCAGTTCGTGCGACGCATCAGCCGCGAACTGGCGTTGACGGCGAGCGTCGGCATCGAGCCGGTCTAGCAGATGATTCAACGTTTTGGCCAGCTTGCCGATTTCATCGTCGGTGGCGGGAGCGGATAGGCGCCGCTCCAGCGACGATGCCTCGATGTCGTCCACCTCGGCACACATCGCGTCAACGGGCTTGAGCGCGCGACCGACGCTACGCCACAGCACCCAGCCAGACAACCCGACGAACAGTGGCACACCCGCAAGAAGGGCCAACACCACCGTCCGCACCGCGTTGTCCGCTGCACTCAGTGACGAAACGCCGTAGACCGACACGTGGCCCGTTGGCGTGTCCACGCCCCGCGCGGCGACGCGATAGCGTTCACCGTGGTCGCTGTCGATCCGGTCACCAGACACAATCGCGTAACTTGATGCACCGGTAGTGGGTGGATCGATGATGTTGAGATGTGCGGTTTCGGCAAACCCTCTGGTCGCCGCGATTAGGGTGCCCTGCGAGTCATAGACCTGGAGCTGGCCGATCTCGCGGCCCGTGGCCACCAACAGCCGCGGCAGTTCGCCGGCGACAGCCAGGTTGACCACCTCGTCCATCTGCTGGTTGAGTAACGCTTGGGTGTCCTGCTCCAATGCCCGGCGAAGTAGCCCAGCCAGTGCAACGGCTCCAATGATCAGCACCGCGGCGATCAGGCCCCCGGCGGCAATCGTGACCCGGAGGCGCAGCGATCGGCGCTTGGTCACCTCAACGCGTCGATCTCGACATGCGGTAGCCACCGCTGCGGATGGTGTCGATGGCCTCCGAGTCGAGCTTGCGGCGCAGCGCTGAGACGTGCACCTCGACCACGTTGTCACCGCCTTCGTAGGCGAAGTCCCAGACGTTGGCCAAGATGTCCGCCTTCGGTACCACCTCATCGGCGCGACGCATGAGATATTCCAGCACCGCGAACTCCCGCCCGGTCAACTCGATCTGCTGCCCGCGGTTGGTGCACGTCCGGGTGAGCGGGTGTAGAGCAACGTTCCCGACGGTCAAGGTCACCGGCCGCGGACCAGCACCGCGCCGGATCAGGGCGCGCAGACGGGCGACCAGCACGAGGTACGAAAACGGCTTCGACAGAAAGTCGTCGGCACCGATCTCCAATGCCTCGGCCTCGTCGAGTTCGCCGTCTTTGGCGGTGAGCATCAGTATTGGCGTCCAGATTTGTTTGGTTCGCAGGGTTTCGCACACCTTGAGACCATTGATGCCCGGCAGCATGATGTCCAGCACGATCGCGACGTACGGCTGCTCGGTGGCCAACCACAAGCCGTCACTGCCGTTTGCTGCGACGTCGACAGCGAAGCCCTCGGCCTCCAGGCCGCGCTTCAGGGCTGCCGATAGGCGGATCTCATCTTCGACCACGAGCACCCTCACCAGGTTGAGTATCGCAGCAGCGGCATCAAGAGCGACCGAAACTGAAGGCATCTTCAGCCGCCTTCAGCAACGCCCAAGACGCGTTCGTCATGCTGACCCTGTCGAATCACGACAAGTCGTTCGCACGAACGTCGCCTTCCCCCAAGGAGAACACGATGCAATCCACCATGACGATGCCCGAGCAACGCTCGGTACCCGCAACAACTGTTCCATCACGGCTGCCCACTCTCGATCTCGTCGGCATCGCGGGGCTCAGCGCCGTCATTGCCATCCACACATCGGAACTGTCGGGCAAGGTTGAAGAGACCGCCTACCTCGGCTTCGGTTACATGCTGCTCATCGCTGCATCGTTGGTGTCGATTGTCCTGCTGTCGCAACGTGATGTGCGCGGCTGGGTACTCGGCGGGCTCACGGCTGCCGCCACCATGGCCGGCTTCGTCCTTACCCGCACCACGGGCCTGCCGGGTGCCAAAGGCGACATCGGCAACTGGGGCGAGACCATCGCCATCTGGTCGCTCTTCGCCGAAGGCATCGTGGTTCTGATGTCGCTGTTCGCGCTGAAGAATCGCCGTATCATCTGATCCGCTGCGACGAGTCCCGATGCCACGTTCGGCCGCCTGTTAGCGTTACCAGATGCGCTGCCGACATGCCCTTGCCGCCGACATGCCGGTCCTGTCGGCGGTGTTGTCTCAGAGCTTCCACGACGATCCGCAAATGCGGTTCCTGTTCCCGGACCAGGCCACCCGCGATGCAGATCTCCAGGTGATGTTCAGCACGATCGCAACGGCTGGCCAGCGACGAGGGCACACGTATGTGCTTGGCGACACGGCAGGCGCGATTGCCGCCGCTGCGATCTGGTCGCCACCCGAAGTCGAGTCGCTGTCTGAAGGTGAGGTTGGCCCGTTGGTCGAAGCGATCGTTGGTCGGTACGGCGACGAGGGCCTGATGCGCGTTGGCGCGATGAGCGCGGCAATGGACGCGAACCATCCCCACGATCCGCATCTCTACCTGTTCATCGTGGGCGTCGATCCAAGTCGGCAGGGGCTGGGACTCGGCGAGGCGTTGTTGGGGCCAACGCTGGCTCACTGCGATGCCACCGGTACGGCTGCATACCTGGAGTCGTCGAACCCGCGCAACCTCGGCTTCTACCGACGCCTCGGCTTCAACACCGTGTCGGAGTTCTACCCCGACGGTGGACCGCTGTTCACCGGCATGTGGCGCGACCCCGTGGGCTGAGCGGCAACGTCGTCACTCGTTCGGCCCTCGACCTTTGGCGTTGCGTTGTCATTGACAACAGCGCAACGCCAAAGGTCAGCCTTGAGGAGCGGGTGCTTCAGACCTTGCGGCCGACGAAGTTCAGCATTCTGGTCTGCGCGTCGGCACCCTTCGGCGGCGCAATGGCGGGTCCGAATACGTGCGGGCCGCGGAGCATCTCGGCTGGCAGGGTCTTCCAGATCGCCGTGACTGACTTGCACATGGCCGCATCGAGGCGTTCGTCGACCTTTGCGGCGCGGGCGAGATCCCACGTATGGATGAGCAGATCGGCACCCATGAAGGAGATGAACGTGTCAACGGGCATGGGCCCGAAGAACGTGTTCGCGATCTTCTCCAACGCGTCCGGTTGATCGAGCGCCTCGAGCGTTTGGTCGCGGAGTTTGGCCCACGTCGCGTGTGGATCATTGCCAGGCTTCGGCGATGACTTTGGCATCGCGCCGATCGTTGCCGCGCTGAGGACCGATTTCGTTCCCCCAAGCACATGCTCGATCACGTCGACGCTTTTCCAGTCGGCACACGGTGATTGCTTGGTCAGAGCTTTCTCAGGGAGAAGCTTCATCACATGATCGAAAGAATAGACGGACTTGACGTAGTTGCGGAGGTTGGCGCTCATGGTGCAAACATAGCGCGCAGTGCGACGGTCGGTGGTCGGGGCACCAGTGGTTGGCCCACTAGGTCGCGCGTTCAGAGTTCAGGCCCGGATTGGGAAGGCGGCGCGGCTGGACTCGCACGCGGTCAATACAGGAGGACTTCGAGGGACGCGAGTCTGCGGAAGCCGGGCGTGTACTTGTGCGCGGGTGATGTCGTGGTATTCGCGAGACGGAGATTCGGAAAGCCGGCGTGATCCATTCGCCGCGCTTCATCGGGCATCCAGCGATCGAGACGTCCGACGTCGCGACGCGGTCGGTCGCGACGATCGGCGGGTCGTACCGCAGCATCTCTTCGACTGCCCTCTCGACCAGTGTGGCGTCGTTTCTCAGAAGTTCGTTTTGGTCAGGATGGCGCAGCAGGGCCATCAGTTCGTTTTCGATCAGATCCATGGTGGTGATGTTGCCGGCGACCAGCAGCAGTCGTACTACGCCGACTGCCTCGTCATCGGTCAGATGTGTCCCTTCGTGTTCCTGGGCGGCCAGCAGCGCGCTGATGAGGTCATCGCGTGGCGCAACGCCTTCGAGCCTCGATCGCATCAGCGAGATTGCTGGCGATCTGCTCAGAGGATGCCGTGACTCGGGCCGTGTCGGCGGGTTCGAGCATCGGGTCGAACGTGAGGTCGATGTCGTCCGACCATCGCTTCCACGATTGCCTGCACGCGTGGCCGGATGGCCGCTGACGCTTTGCGCGTGAAGTCACGGGTGAGTAGCCCGCGAATTCGCGAGTGGTCAGGGTCGTCCATGAACAACATCGACGGCATCAATGCGGTGATTGCACGCCTCCATGTCGTCGATCCGTGCTACGGCACCATTGGCAAGACATGGTCCTGAGCTACCGTCCGGATCAAGGACGAACGCTGGGTCGAAGAACGCGAAGGAGGGCTGCGGATGGCCGGCGCCGGGTTCGCTCGAGGTGCGTAGTTCGTTGGTCATGTGTGGCCCCCTGCGTATTGCCGCGAGCGGATTCGCGGGCTGAGACGACGCTGTCAAGTACCCCGAGGCTGACGTTTGGCGTTTGACTGTCATCGGCAGGCTGTCGCAAATTGCGGGTCGGGTTGGCGGTACCCGATCCCGATCCCGATCCCGATCCCGATCCCGATCCCGATCCCGGCCGTGCGGGCAGGATCGCGTCGATTTTCATGTCGCCAGCGCCGATAACTCGACGCGACTCGGCATCGCAACAACGGGTAGGTCCGGCGGTCGGGCTGTGAGTCGCCGACGTTGAGCCGACTTGTGCGGCACAACCACGAGTTCAGCAACACCCATGACACCGTTGCCGATAACACGACCAGACGGCCAACCTCACCCGCCACACCACCGAACAGCATTGTGCGACAGCCTGTTGACAACAGCGCAGCGCCAAAGATCGGACGGGTAAGGGGGCGTGGGGGCGCCGTAGCGTGTTGGCTGTCAGAGTGGGGGGACCCACGCACCGACGACGGCGGTGGTGCGCTTCCACGATGCAACGAGTTCTCCGCCGACGCGGGCAACGAGATCGGGTCTTGCGAGGGCCGCTGCTACGTCTCGAACCACCCACCCGGCGCTCTTGTCGACCCAGATGGGATGCGCAACCGGCGTCGTGAACCGGGGGCCCGATGGGGCATCAACGTCGACGATGTCGATCTCGACCACGATTCCGTCACGAGTGTCCTCGGTCCAGATGCTGCCGGGAGGAGGCATGTTGGAGACGAAGTCACCGAGGCCGTACGCGACCCACATCGAGCCGACCTGCTCGATCGGCTGAACGACGTGGGCGTGGTGGCCGATCACCAGGTCGATCTGGCCCGATGCCGCGAGTTGCTCGGCGATTGCTCGTTGGCTGACCGAGGCCTGGTGGGAGCCGGAGTTCCCCCAGTGAAGCGAGACGACCACCAGATCGGCCCCGCGCTCGCGGGCGAGCCGGGCGTCGTCGATGAGGCTCTGGGGGTCGATGAGATTGGACCGCCACGGCTGATCGACCGGGCGTACTCCGAGGTCGAAGCCGTAGGTCGCAGAAATGTGCCCAATCGTCACACCGCCAACGTGGAGCAGTATTGGCTCCCTCTCGGCCGGAGTCCTGGCCATGCCGCGCTGGGTGATGCCGAGCTGATCGAATCGGTTGGCCGTCGCATCGACGCCAGCCACCCCACGGTCGAACGTGTGGTTACTGGCGGTCGAGCAATGATCGAAACCGACCGCCGCCACCGCGTCGATCACCTCGGCCGGCACGCCGTAGCGGGGGTCGGTGGAATACGCCTCGCCGGGTGGTGCGATCGGCGTCTCGAGGTGACAGACCGCGAGATCAGCGTTCTCGATCATCGGTCGGATATCTGCGAACATCGGCGTGAAGTCGAATGCGCCCCCTGAGCCGTTTCGTGCGGCCTGCGACCACAACGGGGAATGCATGAGCACGTCCCCGGTGAAGAACAGCCGCAGCGACTTCTTGGATGTCGTCGGCGCTGGCGGCGTTTGGGCGGGTGGTATCGGCGGCGAGGTCCGGACCGCACCCGCATGGGCGAGTGCCGGGCCGAGCATGGCCGGTGCTCCCACGCCCGGCTCGGATGCCGCGCCACCGACGGGAGCCGAGAGCGCGGCGGCTATGGCGGTGGTGGCCAGCAGGAGCACGATCATCAGCGCCGTCGTCTTCGGGCGGAAACCCACGAAACGGGACCGGCTCGTTGGTCGCCTCCCTGGTGTCGTCGATGTCATCAAAGCTCCCCAAGCGCTGCTTTCTCACGATAGCCGCGCGGAACGATCGAGACCGACGTTCGAGGGACGAGGGTCGAGGTATGTCAAGCGCCACCTTCCCGGTCGCAATCGCGTTCGATGGGACCAGCATCTGGACAGCCAACCTGGGCACGAACAGTGTGACCAGGATCAACCCGGCCACCGGCGCGTTCACAATTGTTCCTCTACCCTCCGGTAGCAGCCCGGGTGGGGTCGTGTCCGACGGGACCAACATCTGGATCACCAACAGCAATCTTGCGAGCGTGTATGAGACCGCTGCCGTAATCAACGCTGCACGCCGACACCGAGCAATTGGCTAAGGATCCAAGCCTGGTTAGGTCGCGCGTTGTAGGGAGTGCAGGTGGACGCCTCCCCGGTCGGGCTTGCGCGGTTCTTTGAGGTGGTCGTTCATCTCCATGAACTGGCGGGCCACCCCACTCACCAGCCTGCGCGTCATCGTCGAGCTGATTGCGGCCACGACCACCAGTACCGGTCTCACGATCCAAGCCGACCACGACCTCAACTGGACGGTGGTCATTGCTCAGCGGGAAGGGGTGGCCACGACAGCAGCCAACACGACAGCAGCCAATTCGAGGGCTGCAGCGGCGAAGGCAACCATGTTGGCAGCGCGATCGTCGAGGCCGGTGAGGATATTGCGCGTTACGGTGGCAGGTCCGGCGACCGCCACCCAACTGTGGCCAGCGGGATCTCCGTAGGGATTCGGCGGACCGGCGGCGCATGCTTCGCCGATTCCCCACGTTGCCCCAAGACGGGCCGCTGCCGAGCGGGCGAGGTACGTCGCGAACACCTCGGTGGCACCACGCATCCCCGGTGGCGTTTCGATCGCTCCGGCCATCCACGCGCGGTTTGCTGTAGCGGTGTAGATCACCACCCCGCCGAGGTAGTAGGCCGATGCGCCGGGGACCGACAGCAATGCAGCAGAGATCAGGCCGCCTGCGGAGCCTTCGGCTACGGCGACAGTGTCGCCTCGCTCGCGCAGGATCGCGGCGATGCGTTGTGCGGGGTCAGTCAGTTCGGTCGCGAACATACCGGTCAAGAAACTCGACTGTCGACACCGGTGGGGCGCTCACCGGCGATCGTGACGCGATGCATCACGCGCCGGTCGGTGTAGTCCGATGTGGCATAGTGCGCCGTCGACCGGTTGTCCCAGAACGCGATGTCGCCCTCCCTCCAGCGCCAGCGGACCACCCGCTCGGGCTCGGTGCTGTGGCGGTAGAGCATCTGCAGCAGCGCGTCGCTTTCCGACTTCAACAGGCCTTCGATCGATGCGGTGAACGTCTCGTTGACGAACAGGCCACGCTCGCCGGTCTCGGGATGAACACGTACGACCGGATGGCGCACCGGCTGCAGCGCGGCGAGTCGCTTGTTCTGCTCGCCTGTCGGATCGTCGTCGCGGAATCGAGCGAATGTGGCCGACGCATCGTGGACAGCCAGCAAGCCATCGAGGAGCCTCCGGATCGGTGCGCTCAATGCTTCGTACGCGCCGATCAGGTCGGCCCACAACGTGTCGCCTCCCCGTTTGGGCAGCATCTTTGCCGCAAGAATCGTGCCCATTGGCGGACGCTCGGCGAACGTCACGTCGGTATGCCAACGGTCGTTGTAGCTGGTGCCTCGTCCACGGCTTCCGACGCCGAGCGGGTAGTCGCTGCTGTCGAGTACGAGCACCTCGGGATGCTCATCGTCGAGGCCACCGAGGAGGGGGTGCGCTGGAGTGAGTGGTCCGAACCGCCGGGCGAAAGCCACCTGCTGTGTCGGTGAGACTTCTTGGTCGCGGAAGAATACGACGCGAAACGCAAGCAGGGCCGTGCGGACTGCCTCCACGTACTCATCGGTCAATTCGCGAGTGAGATCGACACCATGTAACACGGCTCCGATCGAACCGGTCAGTGGCTCAACGCTCCACCCCGACGGAACGTCCACGTTAGACGCCGGGCACCGAATCGAGCACCGACCGCAGTGCCTGTGCTGCGCCGAGTAGACCCGCGCTCTCGTAGGGAACGACGATCTTGGTGTTGTCGCTTTCGGCAAACTTGCTGAGCGTTTCGAGTTGCAGGATCGCGATCAGCGATGGATCGGGATTCGCTTCACGGATGGCCTGGTACACGCTCGTGATCGCCTGGGCGCGGCCTTCGGCTTCGAGCATGAAAGCTTGACGGTTGCCTTCGGCGCGCAAGATTGCGGCCTCGCGCTCGCCCTCGGCAGCACGAATGGCTGCCTTCGCTGCGCCATCGGCAATGTTGATCGCTGACTGCTGGGCACCTTCGGACTGCAGGATCTTGGCCCGCTTTTCCTGGTCGGCCTGCTTCTGCAAGGCGAGCGCTTCGAGGATCTTCGGCGGGGGAGAGATCTCGACGATCTCGATGCGGGCGATTCGGATGCCCCACTTGTCGGTGACGGCCTCCATCTGCGACTGCACGTCGGTGTTGATGCGTTCGCGCTCTGACAACGCCTCGTCGAGCGAGAGCGTGCCGATCACCGATCGCAACGCGGTACGCGCCAGCGCATCGATCGCGACGTTGAACTTGGCGACGCTGAACAACGCCTGCTTCGCATCGACGATCTGGGTGAAGATCGTCGCGTTGACGGTGACGACCACGTTGTCTTTCGTGATCACCTCCTGCCGGTCACCCGGTACCGGGATCTCGCGCATGTCGACGCGCTGCAGCGAATCGATGAACGGGCCGATGATGACCAAGCCCGGTTCGTGGGTTTTGCGATATTCACCGAGGCGCTTGACGACGCCAACTTCGCCCTGCTGAACGATGTTGACCATGTTGCGCAGCATGACGATCAGAACGAGCACGAAGAGGCCGCCAAGTATGAGCGAACCCACGGCGATTGAGCTGACGGCGATCATAGAAGCTCCTAGTAGTGCTCGGCGGCTCTCACCGTGAGCGTGGTGCCGACGACATTGGTGACGATCACCGGCGTTTCGGGTGGAATCGGATCACCGTCGCCGGTGACAGCCAGCCACCGCTCGCCGAGAATCCGAACGTGGCCGGCGTCGTCCGGCCCGACTTTGTCGAGGGTGACGCCTCTTGCTGCGATGAGCCCGCCATGCACTCCGCCGATACGTACCGCCGGCCCGCGGTGCGCGAATGCTCGGCTCACGTACGGCCGCACACCCAACACGCCAATGCTCCCAACACCGGCAGCCACAATGATCTGCAGTGGAATTGTCGTTGGAGCGATCGCGGCGACGCCGGCACCAGCCGCTGCACCGGCAGCGCCGAACATCGCGAAGAACGCAAGGTGATGCAGTTCTACGGCAATCAACACGACACTGATCGCGATCCAAACGATGGCCACGGGCGGCACCTCCACGGCAACACTACGCCGCGTCGCGCAGGTTGTTGCTTTGGTTCATGTCACTTCACTTCGTAGACCTCGTACGTGACGGAACCTCCGCCACTGGTGCCGCGGGCGATGGCGACCACGGAGTTCAGCCAGGTGTAGTTCTCGTGGCTGGTCTGGAACATCGGTGCGGTCGTGATCTTCGTTGCACCGTCGAGACCGATGCCCTTGTACTCACACAAGATGTCGGCACCGTCGTCGGTCTTCAGCAGGATGCGGACATCGAGTTGCATCGAGCCATCGGCGCGGACGGTCACCCAGTCGCCGCCGGGCCCGCTGACGGTGCCCTTCAGCCGTGCACCCTCGAACGTACCGGTGCTGGCATCGACGATCACGCGGGTGCCCATCGGTCCATTCGCGATCATGCCGGTCAAGTTGGTGGCGGCGGTGAGTGTGAAGAGGTGTTCGAGTTCAGGTGCGGACATGGCCGCGACCGTAGCGTCCCAAGCGGCCCGGGGCGACTCCGAGCGACAGCGTCCAGTTGTTGCCGACGAGCTAGCCTCTACAAGTCACATACAAGTTCGCCGGGCTGGTCGGCGCGATGGGAAGGTGCGAGCGATGGCAAAGATCAAGGTCGAGAATCCGATCGTCGAGATGGACGGCGACGAGATGACCCGCATCATCTGGCAGTTCATCAAAGACAAACTCGTCTTGCCATACCTCGACCTCGAACTCGACTATTACGACCTCGGCATCGAGAACCGCGACGCCACCGACGATCAGGTCACCATCGACTCCGCAAACGCCACCAAGCGCCACGGTGTGGCCGTTAAATGCGCCACCATCACCCCGGACGAAGCGCGGGTCGAAGAGTTCGGCCTGAAGAAGATGTGGAAGAGCCCGAACGGTACCATCCGCAACATCCTCGGCGGAGTCATCTTCCGCGAGCCGATCGTGATCTCCAACATTCCGCGGCTGGTTCCGGGCTGGACGAAGCCGATCGTCATCGGTCGTCATGCCCACGGCGACCAGTACAAGGCCACCGACTTCAAGGTGCCCGGCGCCGGCGCGGTCACGATGACGTATGTGCCTGCCGACGGCAGTGCCCCGGTCGAGATGAAGGTTGCCGACTTCGGTTCCGACGGCGGTGTCGTGATGGGGATGTACAACTACAACGACTCGATCCGCGACTTCGCCCGCGCGTCGCTGCGCTACGGGCTGATCCGCAACTACCCCGTGTACCTCAGCACGAAGAACACGATCCTGAAGGCCTATGACGGCTCGTTTAAGGACATCTTCGAAGAGGTGTATCTCACCGAGTTCAAGTCCGAGATGGATGCCGCCGGCCTCACCTACGAGCACCGTCTCATCGACGACATGGTTGCGTGCGCGATGAAGTGGGAGGGCGGCTATGTGTGGGCCTGCAAGAACTACGACGGTGACGTGCAGTCCGACACGGTGGCCCAGGGGTACGGCTCACTCGGTCTGATGACCTCGGTGCTGATGACTCCCGATGGCAAGACGGTCGAAGCCGAGGCAGCGCACGGCACGGTCACCCGTCACTACCGTGAGCACCAGAAGGGCAACAAGACCTCCACCAACCCGATCGCGTCGATCTACGCGTGGACCCAGGGCCTGACGTATCGCGGCCGCATGGACGCAACGCCCAAGGTCGTCGAGTTCGCCGAAGCGCTCGAGCAGGTGTGCATCGAGGCCGTCGAAGCGGGTGAGATGACGAAGGACCTTGCGATCCTCATCTCGAAAGATGCGCCCTACCTCACGACCGAGGACTTCCTCGACGCACTCGATCGTCGACTGCAGGCCAAAGTCGGCTAGCTCCCAACCCCAACCCCAACCCCAACCCCAACCACCCGCAGCTTTGGTCGTGAGATGTAGTTGGGCGACATCTCACGACCAAAGCTGGCAGGGGGCGCCCACCCCAAAGGAGTCAAGAACCGTGCACCGAGCCAGTCGAAGCCGTCAAACAGCGGGCAGCATCGTGGCCTGCCTGCTGTGTGTGACGGCACTGGCAGTGACGGGGCCCGGTCGCGGGGCAGTCGATGGCGGCTCGGCGACCGCTGGACCCGCGATCACCGGGTTGTCGATCGCTGGTTTGTCGACGGCGCGGTTGCAGGACACGCGACCGGGTGGGTTGTCGGTGGATGGTGGGTTTGTTGGTGGGGGTGCGTTGGGTGCTGGGGTGGTGTCGGAGTTGCGGGTGGCTGGTCGTGGTGGTGTGCCTGAGGTTGGGGCTGGGTCGGTGGTGTTGAACGTGACGGTGACGAATCCGACGGTGGCGTCGTTTGTGACGGTGTGGCCGAGTGGGATGGCGCGGCCTGGTACGGCGAGTTTGACGTTTGTTCGTGGTCGGACGGTGTCGAATCTGGTGGTGGTCGATCTCGGTGCAGGTGGGATGGTGTCGTTGTTCAATTTGGCGGGGTCGGTTGATGTGGTGGTCGATGTGGTGGGGTGGTTCGCGGCTGGCGGGTCGTATCACGGGGTGAGTCCGGCCCGGTTGGAAGACACTCGCGACGGCTCGGCCGTCGTCGGCGAAGACGAACTACCGACCTACCCGAGCGGCGCGTGCGACACGCTGACCGAAGGATTGCAGGGGCTCGCGTTACAGCCCGGCGAAGTGCCGGATGCCTTCGTCCAGATCGGAACCTCGGTGAAGGGTCGCCCGATCTGGGCCGAGTACTGGGGGCCCGCTCAGCCCACCAGCATCGTCTTGGTGATCGGCCAGGTTCACGGAAACGAGTGTGCCCCAGCGCGAATGGTCAGGGCGGTTCGACAGAACCCACCGACCCGGTATGGCATCTGGCTGATCCCCACACTGAACCCTGACGCATACGCCAGTTATTCGCGGTTCAACGCGAACTATGTCGACCTGAACGAGGACGGTCTCGCCGCGTCCCAGCCGGAGACCCGGGCGCTGATGTCATTTACTGAGCTGGTCCATCCGGTGCTGTCAGTACACGTCCACTCCCCAAACGGTCTCATTGCATGGTTCGGTACCAGTGGCTTCGTTCAGGGCAATCCGGACAAGTCGAACGCCCCGTTGTCATCGGCAGTCGCACGGTTCGTCCATGATCGATCCGACCTCGGCATCGAGGGTGCCGGGGTGCGGTTTGCGCCGTCGCGATGGTTCCTGTGGCAAGGCCAGCGACTCGTCGATCCCGGCACTGAGACCCTGCTGCTCGAACTACACGCGGTGGCCGCGCAGGAAGTGCTGATCGCTCGACCGCGTCCTCCCACTCACACCGTCGACCAGGTCGATCAGGAATGTCTCGTCGTGCTCGCGGGGTTGGCGGCACTCATTCCCTGATCGCCATGGCGTGCCTCGCTCGCTGGTCGGAACGTTCGGTTGTCGTAGATGGATCGCCGGCGGAGTCGGGGTTCGGCCGGTCTGCAGGATGATGCGGCGATCTCTGTGAGTTTCGGCCGTGGCTGGGCCGTCGGAACCTCACCGATGGCGGGCGTTGTGCGTTTGGGTGCAGGCTGGACTGCCGGAAACTCACGGACGGCGGGTGTTGTGCGGGGAGCTTCGGCCCGCTCGGGCAGGGTCTGCTGGGGTCGGGTTGGGTGGTTCGAAGGCGAAGTCAGCCCCATTACAGCCCCCTTACATCCCCCAACGCCGCACAACAACAAACCGGCCAGTATTGACCCACGCTCCTAGGGGAGTACGACGACGACGGTGCCGACCTGGGCCCAGTTCCACATCAGAATCGCGTCGGCGGTGCTTTGGCGAACGCAGCCACCACTGAGCGGGGAGCCGAGTTGCTCTTCGGTCTGCAGCGGCTGGCCGTTCTGGACTGGAATCTCGTGAAACCCGATGCCGTTGCCGCGCCGACTGACAGCGAAACGGACGAAGAAGCGCATGCAGATGTCTGTGTGGATGTTGCTGCAGGTGAAGATCGACTGTGAGTTGACCCTGTAGAAACCGGGGTCGGGCTGGTCCATCCGCCCGGACACGCGGTGGGTGTTAAACAGCGAGCCGTCGTCTTCGACCAGCCACACGCGCTGGATGCTCTTCGAGTACACCACCCGCCGACCTGTGCCGGAGTCGGCCGGAAGCTCGAGCGAATCGAGATGGACGATGTTCCGGTCGGTATTCGCAGGTGTCGTTGGGGCAGGAGTCGGCGGAGGCGATGTAGGGGTGGCCTGGACCGACGTGCCACGCGTCGCGGGTGCCAGCGCACGGGCACCACTCGGCGCAACGAACCCTTCGCCCTGCGTGTCTCCGTGCGCGATCACGGCACCACCCAGAGTCATCAGGCACGCGCCCGTGGCGAGAACAAGTCGAATCCGAACCTTCACGCATCGCAGCATAGATGCTGGATCCGGTGGTGTGATGGTACCGATGCCGTCCAACGGCTTCGGCTAGCGTCGCCCCGGTGGGGGATGATCTACATCAGTTCGTGGCTAGTGGGCGTCCCGAGGTGAAGCGACAGACCTACGATGAGCGCGAACGCCAGGCAGGGTGACCGCAAGATGTGTCTTGCCGCAGGGATCGACGACTACGTCACTAAGCCAATCCGCGTCGACCAACTGGTCGAAGCGCTGTACAGCGTGCCGCCACGCGAGAAGGAACTGAAATGAGCGCCTCGCCGATCGACCTCGCCACGTTCGCGGAACTCCAAGACGCCGTTGGCACCGACTTCGCCGTAGAACTCGTCGACACGTTTCTCGAGGAGGCACCTGCGATGTTGGCCGACCTCCGCGTCGCGCTCGCGGCCGCCGATGCCGATCTGTACCGACGCTCGGCACACTCTCTGAAGTCCAACAGCAACACGTTCGGAGCGATGACCCTCGGGATGATGGCGCGTGACATCGAGCTGGGAGGCTTCAGCGCAGATGCAGCCGACGATGCCCGCACACTCGACACGCTCGAATTGGCATACGCGGCTGCGGCTGGCGCATTGAAGGATCTCTGCAGTGGCTGAGTCCGGCTCGCGGCTGCTCGTCGTCGACGACAACAAGGTCAACCGCTTGCTGTTGACCCGTAACTTGGAGATGCAAGGACACCGTGTGGCCATGGCTGAGAACGGTCGCGTCGCTCTGGAGATGATGCGCTCCGAGGCATTCGATTTGGTGTTGCTCGACATCGAAATGCCGGAAATGGACGGCTTTCAGGTACTGGAACAATTGAAGGCAGACCCGCGACTACGTGATGTCCCGGTGTTGGTCACCTCAGCCGTCGAAGGTCTGGACAGTGTTGTGCGGTGCATCGAACTCGGGGCAGAGGACTACCTCAGCAAGCCGGTCAATCCGGTGTTGTTGAAGGCTCGCATTGGCGCCGGACTCGCCAAGAAGCGTCTGCGTGATCAGCAGCAAGAGATGGTTCGACGCTTCGCCACTTCGGAGGTAGCGCAGGATCTGCAGGATTCCGGCTTCGCGCTCGGCGGCCGGCATGTGCGCGGTACCGTGATGTTTTCCGACATTCGCGGATTCACCTCGATGGTGGAACAGCAATCGCCCGACGAGACGATTGAACTGCTGAACATGTACTACGCGCTGATGTTCGATGCGATCAGCGGTCACGGCGGCGTGGTCAACCAGATGGTCGGTGACGGATTGATGGCGGTGTTCGGGGCCCCACTCCCGCTCGACGATCACAGTGCCTGCGCCGTACGGGCAGCACTCGAGATGGTCGAGATGATCGACCTTCTCGATGTCGAGCGTTCGTCGCTGGGTAAGCCGGCGATTCGTATCGGGATCGGCATCGCGACCGGCGAGATGGTCGCCGGCTACACCGGCACCCAGCACCGAGCCACGTACACCTGTGTTGGCGACACGGTCAACCTTGCGGCGCGGCTCGAGGCGTATACCAAAGAGACCGATCAGGTGATTCTGCTCGATGCTGCGACACGCACCGATGTGGGTAGTCAGTTCGATCTGGTCGACATGGGCGCAATGACGTTCAAGGGCAAGTCGGTCGCTGTCGACGTTTTCGCCGCGGGAGCCTCGTCGGACTGAGTCGTCGCGTGTGAGACTGCGTTCATGCGCGCCGTCGTCTTGCACTCCCATGGTGGTCCCGAAGTTCTGGCGATCGAGGAGGTTGCCGCCCCGGTACCTGGCCCCGACGAGGTAGTGGTGCAGGTCGCGGCCACGGCATTGAATCGAGCCGATGTACTGCAGCGAATGGGGCTGTATCCCGATCCGCGTCGGATCCAGCCCGAGATTCCCGGTCTCGAGTTCGCCGGTACGGTCGTCGAGGTCGGAGCCCGGGTCGCGCTGTGGGCGCTCGGCGATCGCGTGATGGGCATCGAAGCCGGAGGCGCGTACGCCGAGCGGATCGCCACCCATGAACGTCTGCTGTTACGGGTACCGGATCAGATCGACCTAGTCGCCGCCGCGGCCATTCCCGAGGTGTTTCTGACTGCTTGGGACGCGCT
Source organism: Actinomycetes bacterium (assembly GCA_025359865.1). GTDB lineage: Bacteria > Actinomycetota > Acidimicrobiia > Acidimicrobiales > Ilumatobacteraceae > VFMC01. Next base: position 20,697 of record JANYDH010000145.1, read on the forward strand.
CGTGTTGCAAGGCGGGCTCACCAGTGGGCGGTGGGCGCTGGTTCATGCAGGTGCATCGGGTGTGGGTACCGCAGCAATCCAGATCGCCAAGGCGATCGGGGCCCGGATAGCGGTCACTTGCTCGTCGGGCAAATCCGAAGCGTGTCGAGCGCTGGGCGCAGATGCCGTGTTCGACAGGTCACCGCACGACTGGCTGGCCGAAGCGCGTGCGGCTGTTCCGCAGGGCTTTGACACCATCTTGGACGTCATCGGCGGCGAGGAGATCGACCGTAATCTGCAGGCCGTCGCGACACGGGGAACCATCGTGCAGGTCGGCCTGATGGGCGGCAGCAGCAGCCAGGTCAACGTGGGTGTGTTGCTCACCAAGCGGGTCACCTGGGTCGGTACCACGTTGCGGGCGCGCCCGATCGAAGAAAAGGCTGCAGTGTGCCGCCGGTTTGCCGCCGAGATGTTGCCGTTGTTCACGACTGGAGCGCTGCGCCCAGTGGTGGACAGCGTGTACCCGTTCGATCAGATCGCTGACGCTCACCGCCACATGGAGGCCAATGCCAACACCGGCAAGATCGTCGTGACCATCAACTAGTGCAGCGCGCCAGAAGCTGGCTGAACAACGGGGTCGAGTGGGTTCCAAAGGACTGTCTCCGATGGGTTACAGGCCGAATCATCTGACCTTTGGCGCTTGCTACGGTTGTCATTGGCAGGCTGTCGCACGTTGCGGGTGGGTTTGGCGGTACCCGATTCCGGTCCCGACCCTGACCCCGATCCCGGCCGTGCGGTTGCGCTGCAGCGTGAACGTTCGTTGCATGACAGGCGGGCGTGGTGGAAGTGCGCATCAGCGACCACGACGGCTGTGCGGGCAGGATCGCGTCGATTTTCATGTCGCCAGCGCCGATAACTCGACGCGACTCCTTCCGGAAAGGCGTTGCGGGCGGGATCGCGTCGACTTTCATGTCACCAGCGCCGATAACTCGACGCGACTCGGCGCTGCAACAACGGGTAGGCCCGGCGGGCGGGCTGTCAGTCGCCGATGTTGAGCCGGCCCGTGCGGCACAACCACGAGTTCAGCAACAACCATGACGCCGTTGCCGACAACACGACCAGACGGCTTACCTCACCCGCCACACCACCAAACAGCATTGTGCGACAGCCTGTTGACAACAACCCAACGCCAAAGCTCAGCCCTGATGCACGTGTGCCGGGCCATCAACACTAACCGATTCGTCGGCCCGTACACCAACGCCTGCCCCGACCGAGACGAGTCAACCAAACCGTCCAACCCCAGGTCACGGAACCGAAGACGCCACGTACACACCGTTTGTGGCGACATCCCGACCAACTCCGAGATCTGCTTTCCAGACTGACCGTCAGCCGCGCATACCACCACCCCAGCCCGTAAGCGATCACGATGCGCCGCCGTAGATGCAAACGCATCCAATCGCTGCAAACCGTGGCGCGCGGCTAGCGCCACCTGCACCGTCGGTACAATGATTGCCGTCAGTTTCCATCACCGACATGCGGTGGACACGCCCAAGGATGGCCGTACAAAAGTGCAGAAAGACCTTGCCCTCGCCGACTCGTTGGATGCGTCGCCATCCACCCGCCGACCGCCTCTCGGCACGCGATTCGGCGCCGACGCCGGACTCGATGTGCCGCTCGGCACCGTCTCGCGCCCGCTGTGGCGGGGCAAGGTGCATCTCTTTGCGCTGTACCTGGCCGCTCCAAGTCTCGCACTGCTCATCGCGGCTGCCGACAGCACGCGGGCGCGGATCGGCGCAGCCGTGTACGCGGTCGGGCTGTGTTCCATGCTCACGGCGTCGGTCACGTATCACCGGTGGGTCAATGGGCTACGGGCACGGGCAGTGTGGCGCCGGGCCGATCACGCGATGATCTTCGCCGCGATTGCCGGATCGACCACGCCGATCGTGTTGATTGTGATGCCCGGTGGCGTCGGGCTTGCGCTCATTGCGGCGATTTGGTCGGCTTCGATCGCCGGTGCAGGCTTCAAAGTTGCCCGTTGGCAACGCGGCGACCTCATCGGCTCAATCTTCTATGCAGCCGTGAGCGTGCTCGGGGCGTTGTCGCTACCCGCACTGTGGCGGTACGGCGGTGCCGAACCCGGACTGTTGTTCATCGCCGCCGGTGCCCTCTACATCGTGGGCGCCTTCTGGTTCTCGAAGCGCTTGCCGCGGTTACGCCCCGGAGTGTTCTCATATCACGAGGTCTGGCACGTCTTCACCGTGGTGGCTGCCGCAGCGCACTTCGCCGCGGTCTGGACGATCGCCACCTGATCGGGTGGGGCGTCGATAACCGGCGACGCAGTGCCGATCACGACACGCTGAACGACCGAGTGTGATAACCCGTAGCGCCGTCCGGGTCTGGCCTGCTGACTTCTTCGGTTTGGGTAGCGCCAGTCTTGTCGGTCGCCCTGACTTGCACCTGATGGTCACCAGAGGTGGCATCCCAGTCGAACGTCCATTGTCGCCACGTGTCGTCGCTCACATCGACCGCGAGGGTGGCGAGGCCCCACTCGCCCTGATCGACGCGCACCTCGACCTTGTCGATGCCTCGGTGCTGAGCCCATGCCACGCCCGCAACGACAACCTTGCCAGCCGTCACCGAGTCGCCACGTCGTGGAACATCGATGCGTGACTGCGTCTTGATCGGAGCGTCGCGCGCCCAACCGCGAGGAATCCAGTACCCCTCGGCTTGGTCCCAGGTGGTCAGATCTAACCGCTGCAACCACTTCGTCGCGCTGATGTAGCCATACAGGCCGGGCACGATCACCCTGGCCGGGAAGCCGTGCTCGAGCGGGATCGGTTCGCCGTTCATGCCGATCGCGATCATCGCATCGCGGCCGTCAAAAGCTGCTTCGACGGGAAAGCCGCAGGTCCAGCCGTCGACGCTGGTACCGAAGATCTGCTCGGCCGCAGGGTCGACTCCGGCTTGCTTCAGCAGGTCGGCCAGTAACACACCCTGCCAGGTGGCGTTGCCGATGTACTCGCCGCCTATTTCGTTCGAGACGCAGCAGATGGTGATGGTTCGTTCGACCATCGGCCGCGCGAGGAGGTCGGAATACGACAAGCTGAATGGGTTCGAGACCATGCCACCGATGTCGACCTTCCACGTATCGAGGTTGATGCGCGGGAGTGACAGCGCAGTATCGATGAGGTAGAAGTCGTCGTTCGGGGTGATGAACGGCGTCTCGGCAAAGATCTGTGCACCGGGAGGAATCGGTGGCTGCCGGGCAACATCGGTAGCCGTCCCAGCCGCTCCTGGGAGCGACTTACCTGGCGCGGATTCGACGGCGAGCGTGGTACCGGTGGGCAGATTAGGCAGATCCGGCAGTGTTCTGGGAACTGCGTCACGGAGGTCGGAAATTCGTCGATTCTCCAACGCGCGGGCGGTTCCGGCGCCAACGACGGCGACGGCCGCTGCAGAGCCCGAGGCCACGATGAACCGTCGACGATCCCACCCGCGCGGCGCTCGTGACACCCCGGGCACTTCAGCGGCGCCGTCGTTGGTAACAACGATGCCGATCAGAAACCACAGCAGCCAACACCCTACGGCGGCGCCGAGCAGCGCTGGAATGGCGGCAGAAGCTCCAGCGGCTGGCCGGCCAGCGGCGACGAACGCCCCGACCATACCAAACGCAGCGATCGCGGTGACGCCGATCAGTCGCCTACTACGCGCGACCGCACCGACCGCCAACGACAGGCCAGCGATGGTGACGACCATCCCGATCCGCAAGGCCAGCTTGTCGTCCGACCCGAACCACTCGATCGCCCGAAGCTTCAACCACTTCGGGGTGTGGTCGATGAACTCGCTGCCGACAGCGTTGAGTGGTGAGTCGACATCGACGATCGCGGCGGTCAACATCCCGACGCACACTGCAGTGGCGGCGGCGAGCAGTCCGGCAACGGGTCCGGCCCACGTTGGAGCTCGGTCGTCCTGGCGGCGCGGCGCACTCGGGTCGGTTTCCGGCCCGTCGGCGATCTGGTGTTGCTGAGGCTGGGGTTGTGTGGTCATGGTTCCTCCGGGGTGGGGAGCGCGAATCGAACGTCACCGCCGGGCCCGGGGCCCAACCAGATCCGTCCATCGTGTGCGTCGATGATCGCCTTGCAGATTGCGAGGCCGAGGCCGGTGTTGCCCGTCAGCGCATTGCGCGACGGATCGGCGCGGGTGAACGGCTCGAATGCCACGTCTTTGAAGGCAGCCGGAAATCCCGGCCCACCATCGTGCACCTCGGTGATGATCTCATCGACGCCAGTGGAAATCGTCAGGGTGACTCTCGATGCTGCGGGAGCGTGCCGGATCGCATTGTCGACAATGTTGCGCAACACGCGTGAGACCTCGATCGGATTACCGACCACGATGGCGGGACCATCGCAGACCACTTCGAGGTGAACCTTGCGACGACCGGCGAGCAGGGTCAATGCTTCGACACTCTCGTCGGCCAGTTCGGTAACAGACACGCGCTCGCGGATCGTGCTCGTATGACCAGATTCAAGCCGGGCAAACTCGATCATCTGGCCGAGTAGGCCATCGAGCACGGTGATCTGAGCGGAGAGCACAGCGAGGTAACGCTTCGGATCGGGGGCCACGTCGTCTTCGAGGCTCTCGACGGCCGCGCGCATCGCCGACAATGGAGTGCGCAGGTCGTGACCGATGCTGGTGAACATGTGGCGACGTCCGTCAGTGAGTCGGGCGCGGTCTGCTTCAGCACGCGCAAGGGCCACGATCATCTGGTCGATCGCTCGTGCCGTTGCGCCTACCTCGTCGTGTCGGTCGACGGCCGAGCGCACGTCGAGATCACCGCCTGCCACCTGTCCGGCCACGTGTTCGAGGCGGCGAATATCGCGGGCGAGTGGACGCGAAAGCTGGGAGCCGACCACGAGCGCGATCCCCGAGGACAGCAGGAGCACGACGATAAAGAGGCGGTAGTCGTGCGAGGAAAGAAACATCGCGTTGGAGGCCGCCGACGAGGTGGCCGCGCCGAGTAGGAGCGAGCACAGCCCGACCGCCAGTCCGGCGCCCGCGATACTTGCTTGGGTGGAGACCCAACGAGACAACAGCGGGGTGATTGCCAGAGCGATGATCGCCGGGCCGGCCAGAATGGCGATCAACTGGAATTGGTCGGCACGTGCTGGCCTAAGCAGTAGTTCGGCCAGAGCCACGGAGGCGGCCACGACAATGCCCAGCGAAGCGATCAACCGTCGGCTCATGGCTCGAACCGGTAGCCAATACCCCACACGGTGGAAATCCAGCGGGGCTGCTCTGGGTCTACTTCGATCTTGTTGCGGATCCGTCGCACATGCACCGTGACCGTCGCTGGATCTTGATAGTCGGGGGACGAATCCCACACCGCAATGAGGAGTTGGGCGCGAGAGAACACCTGACGCGGGCTGCCCGCAAGGTACGTGAGCAAGTCGAACTCTTTGGCCGTCAGTGATATCTGACGGTCGCTCATGACGACTTCGCGGGCCACGGGATCGATGGTGAGACCGTCGAATTCGAGTAGGCCACTGGTTGGCGCAGGTGCTGCGCTTCGGCGCAAGACACTGCGCACCCGGGCGACCAGTTCGCGAGGTGAGAACGGTTTCACCACATAGTCGTCGGCGCCGATCTCGAGGCCGAGCACCCGGTCGGTCTCTTCGGTTCGGGCAGTGAGCAAGATCACAGGAATGCGGTTCGCCACGTCACGCAAGATGTCGAGGCCGGAGACGTTGGGGAGCATCACATCGAGGATCACGAGATCCGGCTCGAACGCTGCGATGGCTGCATGTACCTCGCCACCATCGCCAACCTCGCGAACGACGTAACCATCGCGTTCAAGATAACGAGCGACGACCTCGCGCACGGTGGGCTCATCGTCGACCACGAGGATGCGTGTGGCGCGTCCGGGTGCCGCGCTGCTCGTCAGATTGCCCACAGCGTCAACGTACGGACAGAGCAGACCGAGTGAAGGGTCAACAGGGCTGAGTTTCGCGGAAGTTTCCGAATCCGGCACGACCCGATTCGGAATACCAATGTGTCAGCGACCGGTGATCGGTTGGTAGTCGCGAGCCTCGACGCCCGAGTACCACTGGCGAGGCCGACTGATCTTTTGGTCTTTGTCCTCGAGGAGTTCCTGCCAATGTGCCAGCCAGCCAACGGTACGCGGAATCGCGAACAGCACCGTGAACATTGCCACAGGGAAACCGAGCGCCTGGTAGATGAGTCCAGAATAGAAATCGACGTTGGGGTACAACTTGCGATCGACGAAGTACGGATCGCTCAGCGCGACCTCTTCCAACTTCAACGCAATATCGAGCAGTGGGTTCTTCCCCGTCACCTCGAACACGTCGTACGCCGTCTTCTTGATGATGGTGGCGCGCGGGTCGTAGTTCTTGTAGACGCGGTGGCCGAAACCCATCAGGCGGCTACCCGTACCGCTCTTCACCTCGGCGATAAACGCAGGCACGTTGTCGACGTGGCCAATGTCGGCGAGCATGTGCACGACGGCCTCGTTGGCGCCGCCATGCAATGGCCCGTACAACGCGGAAGCAGCGGCCGCCGCCGAGGTGTACGGATCTGCATGGCTGGAGCCGACCACTCGCATCGCGGTGGTGCCACAGTTCTGCTCGTGGTCGGCGTGAAGGATGAACAACACGTCCATCGCGCGCTCGAGGCGCGGATCGATCTGGTACTCGCCGACCTTCCACATCATGTTGAGGAAGTTGGCCGGAAAAGACAGGTCATTGTTGGGATAGACGAATGGCTGGCCGATCGAGAACCGGTAACACATCGCCGCGAGCGTCGGGGTCTTTGCGATGAGCCGCAGGATCTGCTTGTCACGGCTGGGCTTGGAATGGATGTCTTTGGCATCGTTGTAGAACGTGCCCAATGCGGCGAGCGAACTCACGAGCATGCCCATCGGGTGCGCGTCGTAGTGGAATCCGTCGACGAACCGCTTGCGCATGTTCTCGTGGATGAATGTGTGGTGGGTGACGTCGTGGGTCCACACGGTGAGTTGCTCTGTGGTCGGCAACTCGCCGTTCAACAGCAGATACGCCACCTCGAGGTAGGTGCTCTTTTCGGCCAATTGCTCGATCGGGTACCCGCGGTAGCGCAGGATCCCGGCCTCGCCGTCGAGATAGGTGATCGAGCTCTTACATGCGGCGGTTTGCATGTACGCCGGATCGTAGATGTACAGCGACGGATCGAGCTCACGGACGGCCGACGCGGGGAACACCCCATCTTGGATCGGGACCGTAACGGTTTTACCGGTGCGATCATCAGTGATGGTGATGGTGTCGGGCATGTTGTTCCCTTCGGTGACACGGATACGAGCGGGGCTTGCTCCCCGCGGCGAGGCTAGTGGCGAATTCCCGCCGACGACTAGAGGGGCGTGTTGTCGTGACCGCGCGGCTGAAGATGTTCGCGCTTGTCGACCAGGATCTCAAGTGCATGACCGATGATGGAGCGCGTCTCGGCCGGTTCGATCACGGCGTCGATGTATCCTCGCTCGGCGGCGATGTACGGGTTCAGCAATCGTTGCGAATAGTCGGCCTCGAATGCGGCTCGCTCGTCGGGCGTGGCTCTGCGCTGCAGAATTGCGGCGGCTTGTCCGGCACCCATCACGGCAAGCTCGGCCCATGGCCATGCCAGGCATAGGTCGTTACCCATGTTCTTCGAATCCATGACGATGTAGGCACCGCCGTAGCTCTTGCGCAAGATGATGCAGATCCGCGGCACGGTGGCGCGCGCATAGGCGAATACCAACTGCGCGCCGTGGCGGATCATGCCCCGCCACTCGAGGTCTTTGCCGGGGTAGAAGCCGGGGGTGTCGACCAGGGTGACGAGCGGCAGATTGAAGGCATCGCAGAACGCCACGAACCGCGCTGCTTTTTGCGATGCGGGGATGTCGAGCGTGCCTGCCAGCGACAGCGGTTGGTTGGCGACGAGACCGATCGGTAATCCCCCGATGGTAGCGAAGGCGGTGATTACGTTCGATGCCCAGCGGGGACGCAGTTCGAACATGTCGCCGTCGTCGACCAGCGACCGGATGACCATCCGTACGTCGTAACTGCCGGTGGACGACGCCGGAATAATCGTGCCAGCCTCGGGTGTGGCCCGATCAATGGGATCATCGGTGGCCCACCGGGGTGGTTCTTCGTCGTTGTGTGCCGGCAAGTAAGCCAGCAGTTGGGTGACACTGTCGATTGCGGCTTCGAGATCCGCCGCCACCACACTTGTAGCGCCGCTGTAGCGGGCATGGCTGGCGGCGCCGCCGAGTTCGTCGCTGCCGATCATCACCCCGGTGAACTCGGCAACCATGGTGGGGCCGCTCACGAACGCATACGAGGCTTCGGTCATCACCACCAGATCCGCGAGACCGATGAGTAGGGCCGGGCCGCTGACCGCTGGGCCGTCGACCACCATGATGACGGGAACAACCCCTGAGCACGCGGCGATCGATCGCGCGGCGAGCCCCCAACCGTGCAGCGCGGCGAACCCCTCGGCGATATCGGCTCCGCCTGAGCGAAGAACCGTGACGAGTGGAAGTCGCTTCGACGCAGCCAGTTCAGCAGCGGCCTGGATCTGAGACGAGGCATCGCTCGACAGCGCCCCGCGGCGCTCGCTCGCATCGACGTCGACCCAGACCACCAACCGGTCGTCGACCGTGCGCACCTCGGCTCGGACCGTGCCGGGAACCCCGACTCGAATTGCCACCGGGCGCATGGCGATGAAGACTACCGCGGCGAGTCAGCCACCGCGAGCAGCACCGACGCCAAATGGGAATGCATCGATACCTACGTGAACACCGGGCTGCTGTGCGCCCTGCGTTTCGACGATTTCGCGAAGCAACACGGCCAACGCCTTGGTCGGTGGCCCGGGGGCTGGGCGCTTTCGCTGGATCCATCCGACCACCCGTCGCGGAAGCTCTGGAACGGCAATCCGTTTGAAGTCGCCACGAAACCACCGCGGAAGGGCGGTAGCCGGCACGATGGCTGCGCCATAGCCCTCGAGGGCTAACGACGTCAGCAGCCGAACACCGTCGATCTCGGCTTGCGCCTGCAACTGGGTATCGACGGCACCGGCGGCACGGTCGATGATCCTGCGTAGCGCGGTGCCTGTAGGCGGTAGTAGCAACGGGGTCGCGGCGAGAGCCGGCAGCCGGATGGTGTCATGTACTGCCAAGGGATGCTTCACATGGGCGAGTAGGAAAAGGTCTTCGGCGAACAGTGGTTCGACGCTGACGTCGGGGTCGTCGACCGGGAGATGCACGATCGCTGCATCGAGATGTCCGGCGGCGACGCGTGGCACGAGATTGGTGGAGTTGCCCTCGTGGATGGTGACGTGGATGCCCGGGTGTACTCGCTCGAGTTCGGTGAGTAACTGTGGTAGCAACCAACGCGCCGTGGTGCCGATCGATCCGAAGCGGGCATCTCCGCCGATGTTCTCGCCTCGTGAGGCCATGTCAGCGGTGATGTCGTCGAGTTCGTGGAGTACGCGACGAGCCCGTTGGACCACCATCCGGCCCTCGTCGGTGAGTCCACCGCGCTGCCGGTCGACCAAGGTCACGGACAGTTCCTTTTCGAGGCGGGCGATGTGTCCACTGACGTTCGACTGGACGGTGTACAACGCTCGGGCGGCAGCGGAGAACGAGCCATGGTCGGCGATGGCCACGAGGGTGGTGAGCTGCCGGAGATCCATCTGAAAAAACGATACCAAGTATCGTCGAATACAGCTTGAAAGATCACGAGATCTCGTGCATACTTTCACATGTTGATCGAAGCGATTCCGTCCCCCACGGGGTCGCTCGACAAGAACCCGGAAGATGGTTTCCCCAAGCCATCGGGTTCCAACGGTTGAGAGGCCCCGCTTCCCCCAAGCGGGGCCTTTCCCGTTTTGGCCTACAGTAATGGTCCTATGGTCATGGCCTCATCCACCACGTCGCCCGGTGCGGCATTTTTCGATCTCGACCGAACCCTGCTCGCCGGTGCCTCGGCTGAGGTGTTCTCGCATGCGATGAAGGCAGCAGGTCTCGTCAGTCTTCGGGTTCCCGGCGAGTCGCTGCTGTACAAGGTGTTCAACACGATCGGCGAGACATTGCCTGCCATGGCGTTGGCCCGCCAGGCAGCAACACTTTCCAAAGGTCGCTCACGCGTCGCGATGCAAAACGTTGCAGAGTCTGCAGTTGACGGTTTGATCGGCCTGCTGCAGCCATTGGTCGCCGACGTCTTTGCATCGCATCGCGCCGCAGGCCGTCCGATTGTGCTGGCCACGACCACCCCGTACGATCTGGTGAAGCCACTTGCCGACCGTCTCGGCCTCGATGGCATCGTGGCCACCCGCTATGGCGTCAACGCCGACGGCACGTATGACGGCACCATCGTCGGGCCGTTCGTGTGGAGTGCCGGCAAACTTGCAGCGGTTCGTGAATGGGCCGAGCAACACGATGTAGATCTTGCGGATAGCTACGCGTATAGCGACAGCGTGTACGACACTCCGCTGCTTGCCGCTGTCGGCCATCCGCATGTCGTCAACCCTGATCCGCGGTTGAAGTTGATGGCTGCTGCCCGCCGGTGGCCGGTGCTCAACCTTTCCAAAGCGGCCCAAGCCAGTACCGGGGCTTACGACGGAACGAAGGAGACGACGTCCATGCTCAAGATCCCGGTGATCAACCTCGAAATCCAGCGCTTGGCGCTCAATTTCACCCACCCTTTGCTCTTTCCGTATGCCAGGTTCGACATCGACGGTACCGACAGCATCCCCTCATCAGGTCCTGCGATCCTTGTCGGGAACCATCGCAGCTACTTCGATGTCGCGGCGATGGCCGTCGCCTTCGCCCGCACCGGACGCACGGTGCGGTTCCTGGGCAAGAAGGAGGTGTTCGATGCACCGGTGATCGGCCAGATCGCGGCGGCCATGGGTGGCATTCGTGTCGACCGTGGCACCGGATCGGACGAGCCCCTCCAGGCTGCCGCCGAGGCACTCGAGCAGGGCGACATCGTTTCGATCATGCCGCAAGGAACCATTCCCCGAGGACGGGCGTTCTTCGACCCGGTGTTGAAGGGTCGATGGGGTGCGGCGCGACTGGCGGCCATGACCAGGGCCCCCGTCATCCCCGTGGGTCTGTGGGGCACCGAGAAGGTCTGGCCGCGTTCGGCGCGACTGCCGGCAGTGCTCAATCTGGTTGACCCACCGATGGTCCGCGTGCGCGTTGGTTCTGCGGTGCCACTGAAGTACGCGAGTGCCGAGGCCGACACCAAACGGATCATGAAGGCGTTGATGGATCTGCTGCCGCCCGAGAGTCGGGTGAAGCGTGAGCCGTCCGCCGAGGAACTCGCCGCAGCCATGCCACCTGGATCACGAAGCAAAGGCGGCCACGAATCAACTCGGCGACCCGGAACGGACTGATCAAGTCGTTGTGAGATGAACCGGGCATTCGCAGATCGATCACTGAGCGCGTTTTCCCGGTTCAACTTCCGTTGTCATCACGAACAGAACGGTACGTGTCATACTCTTCGTGGGAAGAACGACACGAGGGCCGGATTAAGGCTTGGGTGGCCGTGGCAGGAATGGCGAGGTGCGTGCCACGTAGTCGATGTATCCCTCGCGTCGCTTCACCAGTGATTTCTCGAGCAGGGTCACGCCCGAGACGCGACGTAGCAGCACAGTCATCACAGCGGCACCGATCAAACCGATGGCGCCGATTCCGGTCTCGGCCGCGACCAACGCAATGCCCCACCAGACGCACGCATCGCCGAAGTAGTTCGGGTGTCGGGTGTATTTCCACAACCCGCGGTCCATCACCCGCCCTCCTGACGCCGGGTCGGCCTTGAACCGGGCGAGTTGGGCGTCGCCGACCACTTCGAAGAACAGCCCGGTGCACCACACCGCGACCCCGATCCATGCGAGGACGCCGAGGTCCGCAGAGGGGCGCGTCTGGCCGAGTTGCACCGGAAGTGAAACGGTCCACATCAGCACGCCCTGCAGTCCAAACACGGTACCCAGACTGATGACGCCGAACCTCGGGCCCCAGTGTCGGCGCATCGCGCGATAGCGAAAGTCTTCGCCCTTGCCATGGTTGCGCCAGAACAGGTAGACGGTGAGACGTAGTCCCCAAACCGAGGTCATCGCCACCAGCAACCATTGTCGTGCAGTAAGGCCGTCGACACGCCACCGAACCGCCCACGCGACCAGGACGAATCCAAAGCCCCACACGATGTCGACGATCGAAGCGTTCTTCATCGCCATGCTGATCAGCCAGGTGATCACCATGAGCGAAACGATGACCAGCGCGGCGGTGGTGAGTGCGAGTGGAACGGCGGACGTGAGAACCTCAGTGCGGATTGAGCAATAGATTGACGGCAGCATCGGACTCTAGCCACCGTTGGTCGAGCCATGGCGTGAACGCTTCGCCCGTGGGCACGGTGTCGCGGCTGATCCGGCGGGCAACGAAGTGCACTACTGCTGGCCGCTTGGTCAGGTGGCGGAGAATCCCACCGAAGGTGTCGAGGCCATCGAATCCTGTGTGCCAGGCGATGACCAGGTCTGCATTCGGTGCCCCGCTGATGAGCGCAGCCGAGCCTGCTGAGCGTGGAGGAAGGAGATGGTGCAAGCCGGCAAGCGTCGCGGCGCGCTCGGGGTTGCGTTCTGCGATGCGCGCGAGGGCCCTTGCTCGCTTCGCAGGCGTCGAACGGGTTCCTTCGGGAAAGATCACTGCGACGTCACCGGGACCCATGTCGGCCGACAAGGCGGCGAGCGCGGCTAACTCTGGAGCCGAATCGACTACCGAACGGTCGAGGAAGTGATTGGGCAGCCGGTTGCCGACCACATCGAGGCAGGGATCGGCGAGCAGTTCGCGCTTGAGCACGTAACGCGGGCGCTTGTGGGCGAGCGAAGTGACCACCCACGCGCTGACGAGCGAGTCGACCAGGCTGGCGTGTCGGCACAACATCACCACGGGCCCTGACGAGAGCGCCTCGATGCCGGATGCCTCGACGCGGATGCCCGTGGTGCGACACAGCACACGCATCAAGTTTGCCGCCCACCAGTGCTGCAATCGGTAATGCCGTTCGCGGTCGCCAGAACGGCGGATCAACCACAGCCCGGCAGCCACAGTCACACCGGCCGTCTCCAACCACGCCCAGCCGAGCCCAAATGCCAACAACCGGACGGTCGGGAGGCGCCAGCGAAGTCGAACGAGGTCGGCGAGTACGGCAAGCGGTACCCAGACAGGTAACAGCACAACGAGCGCAATGCCGGTGAAGCACACTGCGGGAATGCTGATCAATCGTCGACGCAGACTACCCATACGCCGTTCTAGCGTAGGTCGTCGGTCCCGGCATGTCGCTTCGGGCGCACACAAAGACATCACGGAAATGTTCGCGTGGACGGCCTACCTACCGGTAGGTAGACTCCTCCATGTGATGACCGATGGTGCTCTGCTCGAAGAGCTTGCCCCCGTCGCCGAGCGATTGACGCATCGGCACTACGACACCTGTAAGCCGTGGTATCCCCACGAATTCGTACCGTGGAGCATGGGGCGCGACTTCCAGCCCGACGAGGTGTGGGATCCGGCCGAAACGCCGTTGCCCGAGTCGGTGCGTAGCGCACTCTTCGTCAATCTCCTCACCGAGGACAATCTCCCGTACTACTTCCAGACCATCGACCGGATGTTCGGCAACGCCGGGATCTGGCGCGAATGGTCCCATCGCTGGACCGCTGAGGAGGCCAGACACTCCATTGCCTTGCGCGAGTACCTCACCGTCACCCGCACGCTCGACCCGCGCCTCGTCGAAGACGGGCGAATGTCCCAGATGTCCGGTGGTCAGGTACCCGACCCCGATTCTCCGGTGGACGGATTCGTGTACGTCGCTCTGCAAGAGCTGGCCACCCGCATCGCCCATCGGAACACAGGGCGAGCCCTCGTCGAGCACCTCGGCGACCATCCGGCCGCCAAGGCCGGGTACGACCTGCTCAACCGTGTGGCAGCCGACGAGAACTTCCACTTTTTGTTCTACCGCGATCTCACCTCTGCCGCCCTCGAGATCGAGCCGTCGCTCGTGTTGCCGGCGTTGGAACGCCAGGTGCGCGAGTTTGAAATGCCTGGAACCGGTATCCCTGGCTTTCGAGCACATGCCGAACTCATCGCTCGCGATGGGTTGTACAACCTGCAGCAGCACCACGATCAGATTCTTCAGCCAGTCGTGATGAAGTGGTGGAACATCGAGTCGTTGCAGGGCCTCACGGCAGAAGCCGAAGTGGCGCGTGATGCCCTGCTACGGCGCATCCAACGTATCGGCAGGGTGGCTCTCCGGTTGGCTGATCGTGCCCGTGAAGCCGTCTGAGCCCCACGTCGCCGAGTCGGTGTTCAATCGCCGGTCACGCCGTCGATCGCCTGACGAAGGTAATCGGCATGCCCGCAGTGGCGGGCGTACTCCTCGATCATGTGGACGATGATCCATCGCAGCGAGATCTCGCCGCGTCGTCCGGTGACGAATGCGCCGATCGCATCGAGGGTCGGCGCGGCAGTGATGATTGTGCGAGCCCGGGCAACTTCCGCGTCGAAGTGGTCGAGCGCTGATACCAGGCGATCAGTCGGCCCAGGGTGCCAGTCGGCATCGGGATCATCGTCGGTTTCGTAGACCAGCGCATCGACCTCACCGGTGAACACGAAACGGAACCACCACCGCTCGACATCGGCGAGATGTCGCGTCATCCCGAGCAGGTCCATGTCGCTCGGTGCGACTCGGATTCTCGACTGAGCATCGTCGATGCCTTCCACCTTGCGACGAAAGACCACTCGGTAGTAGTCGAGGAAGTCGGTCAGGGTGGTCTTGTCGTCGGCGGTGGTAGTGGGTTCGGTCAGCGGCGAGCGTGTGTCGCGAGCGCCTGGCTCAACCATCGAAGGCTCAACCATCGAAGGAGTCCCCATCGAAGCGATTGAGCGTGGCAAATGAGTTCACCGATGCTCGACGGAGCTTCGTCGGCTGCTGCACGGGGTGGCCGAGAAAAATCGTAGCGGCGAGCACGTGATCGTCGGGCAGGCCGAGGAGTGGCCGGGCCGCCGGCTCGGCGCGGCTGAGGAACGTGGTCATCACGCCACCGAGGTCGCGCGCTCGCGCGGCGAGGAGCAGGTTCCAGCAGAACGGGTACACCGAAGCGCCACCCGTCATCGCTGGACGATCGAGGTCGCCGTCCATCAGCGCAATTCGACGGCGATCGGCAGCAATCGCCAGCACGACCGGCACGTCGGCGATGGCGTCGAGCAGGGGGTTCGGCACATCGACCGGATCGAGACCATTCGGCGAGCCAAGCGCAAACGGCGTCGCCCCGGTTGACGAAATCGCGACATACTCGGCCCAGACCGGGCGCATCAGGGCGGCGAGTTCTGCCCGAAGGGTCCGGTCGGCAACAACGGCCACCCGCCACGGTTGACGGTTGCCGCCACTCGGTGCGAACCGCGCATCGTCGAGGATGTCACGCACGGTTGCGTCGTCGACGGGTTCGTCGGTGAACGCCCGCGCTGCGCCGGTGGTGCGTATGGCAGTCAGTATGTCGATCACGTCGCCACCCTACTTTCGTTCGATGGCGCAGGTCGGCGAGTTCAGTCCTTGGCGTCGGCGACCTTGCGGCGTACCACGTTGAGCGCTGAGCCGGCCTTGAACCACTCGACCTGCTCGTCACTGAACGTCTGCACACCCTCGAAGTCGATGATGGTGCCATCGGGCTTGACGATTTGGCAGCGTTGGCTCACGCCGGGCTTGGGCGGCAGATCGAGCACGTTGATGCGGTCATCTTCGCCGATGAGGTCGTACGTGGCCGGGTCGGCAAACGTGAGCGGAACGAGACCCTGCTTTTTCAGGTTGGTTTCGTGGATACGAGCGAAACTGCGGGCAAGGATGACGACACCGCCACGGAAACGGGGTTCCATTGCAGCGTGCTCGCGAGATGACCCTTCGCCGTAGTTGCGATCGCCGATTGCCACCCACTGAATGTCGCTGTCGCCGTACTTCTTCGCCAAGTTCGGGTAGGTATCGACGCTGCCATCGCGGAAATCTTTGCCCTCGCCGACAGCATCATCGAAGGCGTTGACCGCACCAAGGAACAGGTTGCCGGAGATGTTCTCCAGGTGCCCGCGATACGTGAGCCACTTTCCGGCCGCTGAAATGTGGTCGGTGGTGCACTTGCCTTTGGCCTTCATCAGCACCGCAAGACCAACGTAGTCGTCGCCGTCCCACGCACCGAACGGGGTGAGCAGTTGCAGCCGCTCGCTCGTCGGGGACACCTCGACGACGACTCCTGAACCGTCGGCCGGGGGAGCGGTGAACGTGTTCTGCCCCGGGTCGTAGCCGCGGTCCGGCAACACTTCGCCGACCGGCGGGTCGAGCCGAACCTCGATGCCGGCATCATTGGTGATCGTGTCGGTGGTGGGGTCGAAGTCGAGCCGGCCGGCAAGCGCTAGAGCGATGACCGTGTCGGGCGAGGTGACGAAGCTGAGCGTGTTAGCCGAGCCGTCGTTGCGCTTCGGGAAGTTGCGGTTGAACGAGTTGACGATGGTGTTCGGTTGACCGTTGGCGCTGGCCGGCCGATCCCATTGGCCGATACACGGGCCGCACGCGTTGGCCAAGACGGAAGCGCCGATTGCTTCGAGGTCGGCCAGCAGACCGTCACGCTCGATGGTGGCCCGGGTCTGCTCGGATCCCGGTGTGATCAACAGTTCGACCTTGGTACGTAGCCCTTTGGCAGCTGCTTGGCGAGCGATCGATGCGGCCCGGGTGATGTCTTCGTACGAACTGTTGGTGCAACTACCGATGAGCGCCGAACTGATGTCGAGCGGCCAGTTGTTGGCCCGAGCCTCGGCACCGACTGCGGCACCGACGCGGTTGGCGCGGTCGGGTGAGTGCGGGCCATTGATGAGCGGCTTGAGTTCGTCGAGGTCGATCTCTATGAGTTGGTCATAGAGCGCGCCGTCGTCTGGACGAAGGTCGGCTGCCACCTTGTCGGCGGCGTCCGCGATGGCCTCGCGGCCGGTGGCCTTCAAGTACTGCGCCATGTTCTGGTCGTAGCCGAACACGCTGCACGTGGCGCCGATCTCGGCACCCATGTTGCAGATGGTGGCCTTTCCGGTCGCCGAGATGCTGTCCGCGCCGGGGCCGAAGTATTCGACGATTGCACCGGTGCCACCCTCGACGGTGAGCACGCGGGCCACTTCTAGGATCACGTCCTTCGGGGCGGACCAACCCGAGAGCGTGCCGGTGAGTTTGACTCCGATCACCTTCGGCCAGCGAACGTTGAAGGGAAAGCCGGTCATCACATCGACGGCGTCGGCTCCACCGACTCCGATCGCGACCATACCGAGTCCGCCGGCATTGGGCGTATGGCTGTCGGTACCGATCATCATCCCGCCGGGGAAGGCGTAGTTTTCGAGCACGACCTGGTGGATGATTCCGCTCCCAGGCCCCCAGAAGCCGATTCCGTACTTCGCCGAAACCGTGCGAAGAAAGTCGTACACCTCGCGGTTGGTGTCGATTGCCACGCCGAGGTCGATCTTTGCGCCGGCCTTCGCTGAGATGAGGTGATCGCAGTGGACGGTCGAGGGGACGGATGTGGTGGGCAAGCCGGCCGTCATGAACTGCAGCAGCGCCATCTGAGCGGTGGCGTCTTGCATGGCCACGCGGTCTGGGCGGAAGTCGTTGTACGTGCCGCCACGCTCGAACTGCTCGGCCGAGTCCGCCAGGTGGTTGATCAAGATCTTCTCCGCAAGCGTGAGTGGCCGGCCGAGTCTGAAACGGCCGGCGGCAACCCGTTCTACGAGGGTGGCATAGACGCCTTCGACGAGTTCGATCGGGGTTCCTGCGGTGACGGCCATGGTCGCTCCTTATTCCTCAGCTAGCTTGCCCAGCGTGAACCTCACGCCTGGCATTTCGATCAGATGTAGACAAGTATAATACAAGTGCGTGACATCGTCAATCCCGTGATCATCGAGGCTTCGGCTCCGGTACGTACCGCTGACGCAGGCGGATGGACCGACACCTGGTTTGCCCGCACGGGCGTCGTCTGCAACATTGCCTTGGCCGAGCGAGCAATAGTGCGCGTGTACGTCGTCGATCCGGCCAGTGGGACGCCGCCGAAGCACGTCGAGTTGCGTGTCGCGCTCACCGGTGATGTGTACCGTTTCGACCCCGGGCAAGGCCCTGGCAGGCATCCGATGCTCGAGCGGGCCGTTGCGATGCTGCCGCCGCCCCACGGCTCTGTGATCGAAGTGGGCGGCGAACTCGAATCGGGCTCGGGACTGGGGAGTTCGGCCGCCGTGGTCGTCGCGCTTGTCGCCGCGCTCGCCGAGGCCCGTGGTGAACTCGGAGCCCCACCCGACAGTGCCGCCCTCGCCGCCGTCGCTCATCGCTGCGAGGTTTCTGCTGGCCACAAATCCGGGGTGCAGGATCATGTCGCAGCAGCCTTTGGTGGGGTCAGCCTCATCACTATCGACTATCCGACGTTTCATCGTTGCGCGGTGCCGCTCACTGAGCAGACGTTGGCCGAGTTGACCACCCGACTGCACACGGTGTCGTTTGGGCGGCCGCATGCTTCATCGGCCATGCACGACGAGGTGATCTCACGGTTGTCGGCCGACGCCACACCGGCCGCTCTCGAACACATCAGGGTTGCAGCGCGCGGTGCAGCGTCGGCATTGGCGTGCGGTGATATCGCCGGCTATGGCCAGCGGCTCATCGACAACCACGAAGCAATCCGCTCCATGCATGGCGGATTGGTTTCGGCCGAGGCGGACGAACTGGCGGAGCTGGCAGTGCGGTGTGGGGCCGTTGGCTGGAAGGTTAATGGGGCGGGCGGCGATGGTGGGTCGATGGTCGTGATCGGGCCGGCCGATGCAGATCATGACCAGGTGCTCGTCGACCACATTGCGCAGCACCCGCGCTGGCGTGTGCTCTGCGGCGAGGTCGACCCCAGTGGTGTCAGCATCACCCGTAGCGGCGGCGGGCCGAACTGATGCGCACGATCCGCTACCAGCAGATCGCCAGCGAGTTGCGCGAACGGATTCGTCTCGCTGGCCGCAACGTACTCCTGCCCAGCGAGTCCGACCTCTCCTCGGAGTTCGATGTCAGCCGGGTCACGATCCGACGTGCGCTCGAGACGCTCCGCCACGAGGGCCTCGTCGAATCTCGACAGGGCTTTGGTTGGTACGTGGCTGGCGGCCCGTTGCAACAGCATCTGGGCGGCCTGGCCACGATCGAGGATCAGCTCGAACAGCGCGGGATCAAGCCCGAGCGCAGGGTACTTGAGTTCGCGTTCCAGAACGCACCGCCGCGCGTAGCGGCTGTGCTCGGCACCGAACAGGTATTGCGGGTCAAGCGACTCAACCTGGCCGATGGAGACCCCTTCGCTGTCGTGACGGTGTGGTGCCCCGCCGAGTTGGGTCATCGTCTTAGCCGTCGCGACGTCGAACAACAACCGTTTTACACTCTGCTCGGCATCGAACTGCGCGGAGCAACGCAGACCATCGGTGCCGACGCTGCCAGTGCGGATGATGCGGCGCTGCTCCAGGTCTCGGTCGCCAGCCCGGTGCTGCGCTGCGAACGTGTCACTACCGACACGACCGGCCGGGCGGTGTTGCTCAGCGAGCACGTGTTTCCGGCGCATCGCACCGAGTTCATCGTCGAACTGCCCAATGCTGCACCGAGCACGACTCCCAGCGGGTTACGTCTGGTGGACGAGCGCGTGACGCCCGCCATCTAGGGGGGTCACCTCGGGGCGTGGGTGTCCGCCGCTATGGTCGAAGCATGCCCGTCACCCGTCGACAACTTCGACAACTTCGACAACTTCGACATGTCGGTTCAGATCTTGCTGTCGTTGCGGCATTCGGATTGGTCGGCGTCGCGGCGGGCGCCGTAACCATGGCCGGATCGGCCGCAGCCGCCGATCCGCTCACCACAGCCACTGCATGTGTGTCGGTGCCGATGTCTTCGACGAACTGGGCAAAGCCGCTCTCCCTGGCGAAGTTCGACCCAACGCTCGGTGTGCTGCAAAAGGTGTCGATCACCGCCTCGTTGAAGCTCGAAGGACAGGTCAAGGCCGAGAGCCTCGATGCGGCCGCTGCCACCATCACGGCCACGGTCAGTGCGCACGGTACGTTCGCGGTGGCAGCACAGCCGACACTCGCCGTCGACCCGGTGATCACCCGCTCGTTTCAGGCCACGGCATCGGACGGCGTGACCGACTTTGCCGGCACGTCCGGTTTCGATACCAACGTTGTCAGCACGGAGCAGAAGTTCCCCACGATCACGCTCACCGGCGCAGCCGTTGCGCCCTACTCCGGTGTGGGTACGTGGGGCTCGACAGCCGTCGCTACCGGCACGTCGATCGCTACGGGCGCCGGAAACCTGGTTGCTGTCGTCAGCAATCGTGCTCAAGCCGACGTCTGCGTGGTGTACGAGTACATCCCACCGCCGCCCGTCACCACGACCACGGTTCCGGTCACCATGCCACCCACCACATCGCCTACGGGCACGACCATCTCGCCGCCCCTGGCGTCCACGCCGACACCGAGCACCACGATTGTCGGACAGTTGCCGCCGACCACCGGTGAGACGCCAGGCGGCGAACTCCCGCCTACGGGTCGCAGCAGCGGGTCGATCGCCTGGACAGCAGCGTCGTTTACGGCGATGGGCGCACTCGTGATGGGCTTCGTGCGCCGTCGTCGCCGTCGTTACCTCGCCTGAACTGCACCCACCCGCAGCCCACAAGCCGGCGGTAGAACGCCGGTTGAGTGTGCTGCTCAGGTGAACCTAACGAAGGCGTCGCCGTCCAACACGGCAACGACTTGCGTGACGTCGAGCGCCGACGACATGTCGACGTCGTCGCTCCAACCCCGACCGATCAGCTCGCGAGCGCTTGCGGTGTCGGCGATCGTCTCGCGCAGCCGTGGTCTGGCCGCGTTGAACGCGGCCCGCGCGGCGGCAGCCTCGGGTGAGCAACGTGGCGCTGAGACTGCCGCTGCTGGGTCGAGTGCGGCCAGCACTGCGCCCGCACCGAGGAGATCTTCTGCTGCGTGACGAATGGGACCGGTGGAACTGTTCCATCGCTCGCCGGCAGCGATGACCGCGATGGCACCCAGGTCACCGGCAAGTTGCCGGGCTGCGGCAGCGGTGGCCGACGCATTTCTCAGACAGCCGGCGAGCACGTAGCCGGTGCCGTGGTTTTTGGCGGCGAACGACAATGCAGACCCGTTGGGTGAAGGAAGTACCAGTCGGGCACCCCGCTCGATCGACAGTAGATCGGTCGGCGATAGCGACAACGGCCCGTCCTCTCGTCGGCCTGCAAGGAATGCCCCACGTTCGTCGGCATAGCGCTGGGCGTCGTCGTCGGCCCATGGGTACGGGAACACCGTCGCCCCGCTTTCGACAGCGGTGCAGACGGCCGACGTGAACCGGAGCACGTCGACGATGATGATCACACTGACCGACGGTGCAAGCGCGTGAAGCCCGGCTTCAGCCCAATCGAAGCGGTAGGTGAAGCCGTGTTGAGTAGCGAACTCCGGTGCGGGGAGGCTCGCCTGTCGGTGTGGGTCTACCACGTGTCCCAGTGGACGATTGGATCGAGCGGCAGTCGCTTGGCAGGCTTGAAGTCGGTTCCGATCGTGTATGCGATGGGGAACAGGCCGGCCTGTGTGACCGAGTCGAACGGAATGCCGAGTATCTCGGCTGCCTTTTCTTCGCCGCCCATCATCAAGTGGATAGTCGTCCATGCGGTGCCCAAGCTGCGCTCGCGAGCGGCAAGCATGAAGCTCCACACGGCTGGGAGCAACGAACCCCATGCCGAAGCGGCTTGCATGGTCTGCGCACGATCGAGCTTGCCGGTGATGCACGGCACCATGATCACCGGTGCGCGGTGGAAGTTCTCGACCAGGTAGATCGCCGACTCGGTGATCTTCGCGCTCTGAGCGTGGCGCATGTCGCCCTCCTGGTACTGGTTACTCTGCGCCACTTTTGCGTATTCGGCGAAGTTGCCGCGGTAGATGTCGGCCAACGCCTGCTTCTTCGCCGGGTCGGTGACGAACACCCATTGCCATCCTTGGCTGTTCGATCCGGTCGGAGCTTGCAGGGCGATCTGGAGGCATTCCTCGACGACCTCGCGCTCGACCGGCCGATCGAAATCGAGCCGTTTGCGCACGGCGCGGGTGGTGGTCAGGACGTCATCTGCGGAGAGGTTCAAATTCACGTCCCCACTGTGCCAAGGAACTGTCACGATGGGCGACGTGGACGACTACCGGAGCATCAATTTGGCGAATTGGAACAGCAGGGTTGCGCACCATGTCTCCGGGTACGCCCTCGAAGCGTTCCTCGCCGATCCTGCGCACATCTCCTCGGTCGTCCAATTCGATCAAACGCGGCTGGGCGATATCAGCGGACTCGATGTTGTCCACCTGCAATGCCACATCGGCTCTGACACGTTGTCGTTGCATCGTCTCGGAGCACGCAGCGTCACCGGCCTCGACTTCTCGCAGCCTGCGCTCGACGCCGCCGGCGCGCTAGCGAGGGCGAACGGCGCCGATATCCGTTACGTCTGCAGCGATCTGTACGACGCTGTCGAGGCACTCGGGGTCGAGCAGTTCGATCTCGTGTACACCGGTATCGGCGCACTGTGCTGGCTACCCAATGTGCGCCGCTGGGCTGAGGTGGTTGCCACGTTGCTGCGCCCGGGCGGTCGGCTATTCATCCGCGAAGGGCATCCCGTGCTGTGGAGCCTATGTGACCCTCGGCCGGATCAGCTCGTGGTGATCGAGTACCCGTACTTCGAAGTCGACGGCGGCACTGCGTTTGTCGAGCAGAAGACCTACGTCGAGCACGAGGGCGACTTGGCCGCGCCGGACATCGTCGGGTTCAACCATGGTCTCGGCGAAATACTCACCGCAGTCGCCGATGCCGGCCTGCGGCTGGTGTCGTTCGAAGAGCACCAGACGGTGCCGTGGAATGCGCTCGGCGACGCGATGATCGACACCGGCGATGAAGAATTCGCGCTTCGGGTGATGCCAGAGCGCCTTGCCGCCAGCTACACGCTGCGAGCCGAGAAGCTGTGAGCTGGCAGACTCAACTCCATGAATGACCGTGTTTCGATTTCCATCAGCGACGGTGTCGCTGACGTCAAGATGATCCGCGCCGACAAGCGCAACGCGCTGGATGGAGCCATGTTCTCTGCACTCGCCGAGGCGGGCGAGCGGTTGAAGACCGAGCACGGTGTGCGCGCCGTGGTACTCAGCGGTGACGGGTCATCGTTTTGTGCGGGGCTCGACTTCAGCTCGTTCCAAACGATGGCCGGTGGCGGGGGTGCGGCGAACACAGAGGGGAATCCGGGTGCGATGAAAGACGGTCGCATCACCCATCTCGGCCAACAGGTTGCGTGGGTGTGGCAAGAAGTACCGGTACCGGTGATCGCCGCCGTGCACGGGCATGCGCTCGGCGGCGGGATTCAGATCGCGCTCGGTGCCGACATCCGCATCGTCCATCCCGATACGCAGCTGAGCGCCCGCGAGGTGCACTGGGGACTTGTACCCGACATGACCGGCACGCTGATGCTGTCGCAGTTGGTGCGCGCCGACATCGCCAAGGAGTTGGTGTTCACCGCTCGCGTATTCGACGGCCGCGAGGCGTACGCCATCGGTCTTGCCACCAAGCTCTCCGACACACCGTACGACGATGCTCACGCTCTGGCTCGCGAGATCGCTGGGCGGAGCCCCGACGCCGTGCGCGGGGCAAAGGCACTGATCAACGGGTTGATGCACGACAAGGCCGCAGCGCAGTTCGCCGAGGAGCGGCGGGTGATCGGCTCGCTGATCGGACGTCCCAATCAGGTCGAAGCCGTGATGTCGAACTTCGACAAGCGCGCCGCGAACTTCGTCGACCAGTAGGCGCCGAGGACCATCATCTACCCGGCCCGGCCCGGCTCCGGCCCGGCTCAGCTCGGCCCGGTGTCGCTCGGCCCGGTGGTGGTCGGTGAGAAAGGATGTGGCGGACGGCGCTAGATCCGCGTAACATGGTGTCACTCTTCGGGCCAGTGTCGTCCCGGGGCCACACCAAGCCGTTCCCGGTACATGTTCCATGTCCGGCCGACATCGTGGAGCCAAATACGATGCACACCTCGTTCACCGCGGATCTTCCCGCGCCTTCCGGCCTGTACGACCCACGTTTCGAGCATGATGGTTGTGGCGTCTCGTTCGTTGCCAACATCAAAGGCGTCGCTAGCCGCTCGATCATCAGCCTGGGCATCGGCGCGTTGTGCAACATGGAGCACCGTGGCGCCACCGGCGCGGAGGCCGAGACTGGCGACGGCGCAGGCATTCTGATCCAGATTCCCGACCGATTCATGCGTGCCGTTGTCGGCACCCCATTGCCAGGTCTCGGTGCATACGCCGTTGGCCTTGCGTTCCTACCGGCAGACGCGTCGGCTGCCGAGAAGGCACAGTCGTCGATCGAAGCAATCATCGCCGATGAAGGTCTGACTGTGCTCGGATGGCGCGACGTGCCGGTCGACCCCACCGGGCTCGGCAAGAGTGCGCTCGCCGTGATGCCGAGCTTCAAGCACTTGTTGATCGCCGACCCAGCGGGCTCGGCCGGGATTGCGCTCGATCGCAAGGTGTTCATCGCCCGAAAGCGAATCGAACACGACCTGCCGAGTGAGCAGCGGACCTATTTCCCGTCTCTCAGCAGCCGCACGCTGATCTACAAGGGAATGCTCACGACGCCGCAATTGGCAGCGTTCTTCACCGACCTCAGCGATGAGCGTATGGAAAGTGCGCTCGCCCTGGTGCACAGTCGCTTCAGCACGAACACGTTCCCGAGTTGGCCGTTGGCGCACCCGTATCGCTACATCGCGCACAACGGCGAGATCAACACCGTGCAGGGCAATCGCAACTGGATGCGCACCCGTGAGGCAATGCTGCACAGTGATCTCGTCCCAGGGCTCGATCGTGCGTTTCCAATCTGCACCAGTGGGGGCAGTGACTCGGCCAGCTTCGACGAGGTGCTCGAGTTGCTCCACCTCGGTGGGCGCAGCCTGCCCCATGCAATGCTGATGATGATCCCCGAGGCGTGGGAGAACCACGACACGATGGATGCCGATAAGCGTGCCTTCTACCGCTTCCACGCGTCGATGATGGAGCCATGGGATGGCCCGGCAAGCGTGGCGTTCACCGATGGCACGTTGATCGGTGCCGTACTCGACCGAAATGGGCTGCGCCCAAGTCGTTACTGGGTGACCGAGGACGACCTTGTGGTGATGGCCAGCGAGTCAGGCGTGATCGACATCGATCCCGCCACGGTGATTCGCAAAGGTCGCCTGCAGCCCGGTCGGATGTTTCTCATCGATACAGCGCTCGGCCGAATCGTCGAAGATGACGAGATCAAGCGCGAGTTGGCGGCGGCGCAACCGTATGCGAAATGGTTGGACGAAGGCGTCGTCGAACTGGGGGAGTTGCCAGGTCGCGAGCATGTGGTTTTCAGCCACTCCAGCGTCATGCGCCGTCAGCAGATGTTCGGGTACACCGACGAAGAGTTGAAGTTGATCGTTGCCCCGATGGCAAAAGGTGGCACCGAACCGATTGGTTCGATGGGTACTGACACGCCGATCGCCGTGCTGAGCGATCGTTCGAGAATGCTGTTCGACTATTTCCAGCAATTGTTTGCACAGGTCACCAACCCGCCGCTCGACGCCCTTCGCGAAGAGGTCGTCACGGCTGTCAGCTCATCGGTCGGACCCGAATGGAACATGCTTCAGCCGGGGCCGCAGAGTTGTCGTCAGTTGTCGTTGACGTTTCCGATCATCGACAACGACGAACTGGCCAAGATCATTCACATCAACGACGCCGAACCGGGCGAGGAGGGCGCGTTCGCCGAGTTGGCGGCGGTCGAGGTGAGTGGCCTGTATCGCGTCGCCGGCGGTGGATTGGCGATGAAGCGCGCGCTCGACGCAATCAGAGCTCAGGTGAGCAAGGCCATCGATGCCGGTGCGCGCATCGTGGTTCTGTCGGATCGCAACAGCGACGAGGTGTACGCGCCGATTCCATCGCTACTACTCACGTCGGCCGTCCACCATCATCTGATTCGTGAAAAGAAGCGCACCATGGTCGGTCTGATCGTGGAGTGTGGCGATGCCCGCGAGGTGCATCACATGGCGTTGTTGATCGGCTACGGCGCGGGGGCGATCAACCCGTATCTAGCCTTCGAAAGCATCGAGGACATGGTGGCGCACGACCTCAACGGTCTAGGCGGCGCCGACCCACACCTCGCAGTCAAGAAGTACATCAAGGCCGCCGGCAAGGGTGTGCTGAAGGTGATGAGCAAGATGGGCGTGTCGACTGTCGCGAGCTATACCGGTGCCCAGATCTTCGAGGCGATCGGTCTCGGCAACGAGCTCGTCGACGAGTACTTCACCGGCACCGTGAGCCGACTTGGCGGCATCGGGCTCGACGAGATCGCTGCCGAAGTTGCACAGCGGCATGCCATTGCCAACCCGACCCGGCCAAGCGAGCGCGCGCATCGCAAGCTCGAAGCCGGAGGCGAGTATCAGTGGCGCCGCGAAGGCGAGGTGCATCTCTTCAATCCCGAGACGGTGTTCAAGTTGCAACACGCCACACGGGCCAAGCGATACGACGTGTTCAAGGAGTACACCCGCCTTGTCGACGACCAGTCGAAGCAGCTTGCAACGCTGCGGGGGCTGTTCGAGTTCAATGAGACCCTGCGCACTCCGGTCGACATCGGCGAGGTCGAGCCGGTGAGCGAGGTGGTCAAACGGTTCTCCACCGGTGCGATGTCGTACGGGTCGATCAGCGCGGAGGCGCACGAGACGCTCGCGATCGCAATGAACTCGATCGGTGCCAAGAGCAACACCGGTGAGGGCGGCGAAGACAGCGACCGTCTGCACGATCCACAGCGGCGAAGCGCAATTAAGCAGGTTGCATCCGGCCGGTTTGGGGTCACCAGCGAGTACCTCGTCAGCGCCGACGATCTGCAGATCAAGATGGCGCAAGGCGCGAAACCGGGTGAGGGCGGCCAGCTGCCGGCACACAAGGTGTATCCGTGGGTGGCCAAGACCCGCCACTCGACCCCTGGAGTCGGTCTGATCAGCCCGCCACCGCATCACGACATCTATTCGATCGAGGATCTCAAGCAGCTGATCCACGACTTGAAGAACGCGAATCCGTCGGCGCGGGTGCACGTGAAGCTGGTCGCCGAGGTCGGAGTCGGTACCGTGGCGGCCGGTGTGAGCAAGGCCAAGGCCGACGTCGTGCTGATCAGCGGTCACGATGGCGGCACCGGAGCGTCACCGCTCACCTCGCTGAAACATGCCGGTGGACCGTGGGAGTTGGGGCTCGCCGAAACCCAGCAGACGTTGCTGTTGAACGGGCTGCGCGACCGCATCGTTGTGCAAGCAGACGGGCAGATGAAGACCGGTCGCGACGTCGTGGTGGCCGCACTTCTCGGTGCCGAGGAATTCGGGTTCGCCACGGCCCCACTCGTCGTGAGTGGCTGCGTGATGATGCGTGTCTGCCACCTCGACACCTGCCCGGTGGGGGTGGCAACACAGAATCCTGAATTGCGCGCAAAGTTCAGCGGCAAGCCCGAATTCGTCGTCAACTTCATGGAGTACATCGCAGAAGAGGTCCGCGAGTGGATGGCCCGGCTCGGGTTTCGCACTATCGCCGAAATGATCGGCCACGTCGAGGTGATTGAGACAAAGCCGGCGATCACCCATTGGAAGGCGAAGGGCCTCGATCTCAGCCCGATCCTTGCAGTTCCGCAGAACCCCTACGGCCAGAGCTTGCACCACAGCGTGCAGCAAGACCATGGCCTCGACGTGGCGCTCGACCAGCAACTGATAGCACTCGCCGCACCAGCGATCTTGCATGGCGAGCGCGTGCACATCGAACTGCCGATCCGCAACGTCAACCGCACGGTAGGCACCATGCTGGGCCATGCCGTTACCAAGGCCCATGGTGGCAGCGGGTTGCCGGATGGCTCGATCGACGTATCGCTGCGCGGGTCCGCCGGCCAGAGCCTCGGTGCGTTCCTGCCCGCGGGTATCACGCTGCGGCTGGAGGGCGACGCTAATGACTACGTGGGTAAGGGGTTGTCGGGCGGGCGGATCATCGTTCGCCCGGACCGCGCGGCCACGTTCTCGGCCGCCGACAACGTGATCGCCGGCAACGTCATCGGCTACGGGGCCACGGGTGGCGAGATCTATATCAGTGGACTGGTCGGCGAGCGGTTCTTCGTGCGCAACTCCGGCGCTACCGCGGTTGTCGAGGGGGTGGGCGATCATGGGTGCGAATACATGACCGGCGGCCGCGTCGTGATCCTCGGCTCTACAGGCCGCAACTTCGGCGCCGGCATGAGCGGTGGCATCGCCTACGCGTACGACCCGGATGACGTCTTTGCCACGAAGTTGAACCACGACATGGTCGACCTGCAGGGCCTGGACGACGCCGACCGCGCCTTCGTGGTGCAGGCATGCGCCGACCATGCGCGCTACACCGGATCAATGGTGGCGAAGCGGATCTGTGATCAGTGGGAGGTCGAAGCAGCGAGGTTCAAACGGGTCATGCCGCGTGACTACGCACGTGTCTTGAACGTGATGGCCGAGGCCTCGGCCGATGGTCTTGACGATGAGGCGACCATGCACAAAGTGATGGAGGCTTCGCGAGGATGAACGACAGATTGAGGAGACCAGCCGATGGGTGAGCCGACCGGATTCATGAAGTGGGCCCGAGAGACACCGGTACGGCGCTCTGTGCCTGTACGTCTGACGGACTGGAAGGAGGTCTACCTCGACTTCCCTGCCGCCAAGGCGCGGACACAGGCGGGTCGATGCATGGACTGCGGCATCCCGTTCTGCAACAACGGGTGCCCGCTCGGCAACCTGATCCCGGATTGGAACGATCTCGTCTACCGCGATCATTGGCGCGATGCCATCGACCGCCTTCACGCCACCAACAACTTCCCCGAGTTCACCGGGCGGCTGTGCCCGGCGCCATGTGAATCCGCATGCGTTCTTGGAATCAACAGCGACGCGGTCACGATCAAGCAGATCGAGGTCGAGATCATCGACCGCGCCTGGGATGAAGGCTGGGTCACCCCGCAGCTCCCGAGTGTGCGCACCGGAAAGCGGATCGTGGTCATCGGCTCCGGTCCGGCCGGCCTTGCCGCTGCACAACAACTCACGCGAGCTGGACACGAGGTGATCGTGCTGGAGCGAGCCGATCGCATTGGCGGTCTGTTGCGTTATGGCATCCCCGAGTTCAAGATGGAAAAGCGTCATTTGGATCAGCGGTTGGAACAGATGGAAGCCGAAGGAACCGAGTTTCGGACCAACGCAACCGTCGGCGAGAACGTCGATATCGACGTACTGCTTGCCTCGTACGATGCAATCGTGCTCGCCGCCGGAGCTACAGCGTCACGCGACCTGCCCGTGCCGGGTCGCGAGTTGGCGGGCATCCACCAGGCTATGGAGTACTTGCCATTCGCGAATCGGGTACAGCAAGGCGACCTGACTACCTCGCCGATCGACGTGGCCGGCAAGCATGTAGTGATCATCGGCGGAGGCGACACCGGTGCTGATTGCCTTGGCACCGCCCACCGGCAGGGTGCGGCAAGCGTGACGCAGCTCGAGATCATGCCGCGCCCGCCAGAGGTACGCGCCGGGAACAATCCGTGGCCACAGTGGAGTCTGATCCTGCGCACATCGTCCGCGCATGAAGAAGGCGGTGGACGCGTGTTCAGCGTCAATACCGAGCGATTCGTCGACGACGGTAACGGACGCGTGAAGGCACTGCTGCTACACGAGGTTGAACTGGTCGAGGGACGATTTGAGAAGGTCCCCGGAACCGAGCACGAGCTGCCTGCTGATTTCGTGTTCCTGGCCCTCGGGTTCGTCGGACCGGAGCGCGGCTCGTGGCTGGAGCAACTCGGGATCGATCATGATCCTCGAGGCAATGTCGGACGAGGTGACAACTTCATGTCGTGCGTCCCGGGTGTCTTCGTGGCCGGCGACATGGGTCGTGGGCAAAGCCTGATCGTGTGGGCGATCGCCGAAGGGCGCGCCTGCGCGGCCGGTGTCGACCAGTGGTTGATGGGGTCGACACAGCTACCGGCACCCGTCGCGCCGACAACGCGCCAACTTCAGTGACGATGACGCCTACGATGAGACCCGATGAGAACAATCTTCTTCGGCTTGGGTGGCGTCGCACTGGCAACAACGCTTGGTCTTGCCTCATGCGGCAGCGGTAGTACTACCGCTCCACCGGCACCGGTCGTCACCATCGGGGCTACCAACTTCGTCACCTTGGCACCGACACCCAGCACTAACGCCGCCCCAACATCCGACGCTGCAGCGCTGCAACCCGAACAGTCGTACACGATCGTGGCAGGTGACTATCCGGGCGCCGTGGCCAAGATGTTCAACGTCAGTTTCAACGACCTGATGACGATCAACAACTGGACCCTCGAAGGGCAGCTCGTTCCCGAGTTCCAAGTCGGTGCCGTCATCAAGATTCCCGCTGGCGGCACCCTGCCCGGTGTCTCGCTCACTCCAGCGGCGTCCGCTGCAGATCTACCCGTCACGGCAACGACCCCATCTGCTGCGGCCCCCGTGGTGACCTCGCCGCCCAAGGCACCCGCAACCACTGTCAGCACCTGCCGGATTGCTGAATACACGATCGTGGCGGGTGACTACCCGGGTGCGGTTGCGAAAAAGTTCGACACCACCGTTGGTGCGCTCAACATCGCCAACCAGAACACCAACGGATACGCAAGTTTCTATGCGGGCTTGATCATCAAGATCCCGGCAAAGGCCACCTGCTGACCGCGCGGGCGGACAGCTCAAAACACTCGTGCGTACCAGAGTCGCGTGATCAACGACATTGCCTGGCGGCGAAGTTCGTCGTCGACCTCGGCAACACCGAGTGCGGCTTCCAGATGCCCGAGCACGGCCGTAACCTGCTCGTCACTGATCTCGAGGTGGCGGTGAGCCTGTCGTAGATCGGTGGCCGGCTCGCTGTGCGGCGAGCCGAATGCGGTTGCAAGCCATGCGCATTGGCCCGCCTTCTGCGCAGTGAGCCGGGCGGGGTCGAAGTGATGCGACACCCGTGGGTCACAGGTAAGGCGATCGTAGAGTTCATCGACCACGATCGTGATCGAGGCCGCGCCGCCGATGCGCTCATACAGCGTTCTCACGACGTGGCTCCTGCAAGCCCGAAGACCTCGGCCAATTCGACCCGTGACCGAACACCCAACTTCGCGTAGACGCGGGCCAAGTGGCTCTCCACGGTTCGCACCCCAATGATCAACTCGTCGGCTACCTCTCGGCTGGAGTGCCCGTGAGCGACCAGCATCGCGATCTCCCGTTCTCGACGGCTGAGACTCACTTCGGGTGGCCCACCGGTGAACGCCGGGGTTGCGTACGACTCGATTTGGTCGCGCATATCCTGCGCTCGCCGGCTGTACATCGTCACCACGCGAGCATCATCGCCGTTTTCGCGCGACATCGCCCACGCCCAAGCTGCACCTTCGGCTGCCAGTACTCGGAAGCCGGCCAACTGCAACTCGTCGCTTGCGGCTGCAGTGTCCTCGGCGTCGCGTCGCGCAGTTGCGTGGAGTAGGCGAACGATCGTCGGAAGCAGTGCACCATCGACATCGAACTCGCCATCGCCGAGCAGCTCTACAGCGAGTTCAGGACGACCGAGGCGGGCGACGTCGAGAATCAGAAAGAGCCACGGTGCCAAGTCGCCCCGTGCTTTGGTTTCTGCTATTCGAACGAGCAATGAGGCGATAGCGAATTCGAGACCTTCATCGGCGGCTTGCAACCAGGCGCGCCCGCGCCATTCCATGTGGGCGTACATCACCGCGTCGTGTGCAGGCAGTTCGTCGAGTTGGTCGCGTAGTCGGCGGGCAGCGTCGAGGTCACCAGCGAGAATACTGGCGAGCAACCCGCCGCCGAGGGCCCACCTCACGCCGTGGTTGGAAGCGGCAGAATGTCGAGCAAGTTCGGCTGCATCGCAGAACCATCGAGATGCCGCCGCGCGCCGGCCGAAATTGAGTTCCGCCCACCCAATCGCAATCGACCAGGCGACGCGGCCATGGACGTCGCCGATACGCACGGCACGTTCCCATCCTTCGACGCCGAGCGCCAATGCCTCATCGACCCGCCCAGCGTCGATCATGGTAAACGCGTAGCACACTCGGGTGATTGCGCCCGCGGCTGCCCGGTCGTTGTCCGGAAGCGTACCGACCGTCTGGAGCGCAAGGACAGGTCGCCCGAGCGACGTGAGCGAGGTGATGACGGTAAACAATCCAAGCGGAGTGGTTGCCGCAGCAGACCCAACGGGAACCTGTGCAAGGGCTTGTATAGGCTGGCCGCAGGCCGCTGCGATCGATCCACGAAATGCCACGGCGTGGTTCGTCGCAGCAGGAAACTCGGATTGGAAGTCGTCGATCACGCGAAGTGCATCGGTCGCGCTGCCGAGGCCCCAGAAGCTCACCGACGCCTCGATCATCGCCCACCGGAAGCGGTCGCCGTCGGACGCGTCGCCATGGTTGATTCGCTCGTCACGCAGTAGGGTATGCGCCTCGCCATGACGGCCCTGCTCGACGAGCGAGTTCGCGATCATCGTCGCGGCACGAAGGCTCGGCTCTGTGTCGAAGGCGAGACCGGCGAGGCGCTCGGCCAGGGCATGGTCATTACGGCCGGTTGCCAGGCGGGCCGCCTGCATGAGGAGCGCTGGTTCGGCCTCGACGCCGGCATCGAGGCGCCAGGTAGCGATTCGCAGGATGTCTTCAGGGCGACGCTTCGGCGAAGCAGCGAGGGTTGTGGCCAGCTCGCGCAGTAGCTGGCGTGCGGCCAGGCGACCGAGACGACGGCGAGTTGCATCGGCATACACGGGGTGGACGAAGCGGACCATCAGGGTCTCGTCGACCTCGTCGGCGGCGAGCACGCGAGCGTCTTCGAGTTGCACGAGGGCGTCGGGATCGACCAGTTGCTCCAAAAGATCGATCTCGAGCGGGCCGCCGACTGCTACGAGTGCAGCAGCCCGATGGTGGGCTACGGACAGGCCAGCCAACCGACTGTCGATCAGGTCGACGAGGGTATCGGGTGATGCGAAGGGCTGAACGAGTTCGTAGCGATCGTGGCGGAGCGCAAGAGCGCCTGTTGCTCGTGCTTGCAGGAGAAGTTCTCGGATGAACAGCGGGTTGCCAAGGGTTCGGTCCCACAGGTCCTGTTCGATCCCTGCAGAAATAGAGCCACCGAGGGTGGATTCGGCGAACGATGTGAGATCGACCCGGTTGAACGCATCGATCTGGATTCGGACAGCGAGTCCATCTTTCAGGAGCGAGGTCACTGCCTCGGGAGGTATCTCGCCCGAACGAATCGTTGCGACGACAAATGCAGTGAGATCGCCCGCCATCTGATGGGCCAACGTCGCCGACGCATCGTCGAGCAGATGGGCATCGTCGATACCGAGCACGATCGGCCGACCACCCGCACGGTGCTGCAATGCCTTGCGGATCTGCACAAGGTCGCTGGCGTCGCCGGCAAGTCGGCTCGGGAGCATTGAGGCGAATGCGGCCAGCGGAATATCGGCGAGCGCGCGCGTACCGGTGATCGCGCTACTGGAAAACCCCATCAGATCAGCGTGGCGAAGGGTGGCTCCGAGGAGGTGGGACTTGCCGACACCAGCATCACCAATCAGCACAACGCCGGTGAGGTCGGCACGACGCAATGCTGAGCCGATCGCTGCAAATTCAGACTCACGACCGATCAACCCATCCACGAAAACGCAGTGTTGCACAGGAACCTAGCCTCAAGGAGGTCATGGGGCGTTCGTCGCCGTCACTGGGCGAGTATGTCGGTCAATTCGGACCGACTCTTGACGCCCAATTTGTCGAAGCATCGCGCAAGGTGATTGTCGATGGTGCGGATCGATAGGCCGAGCCGGTCGCCGATCGCCCTGCTCGTCAGTCCGCGGGCGGCCAGCAGCGCGATCTCGCGTTCTCGTGTACTGAGGGTGAGTGCCCGGCCGACGGCGACAGCGGGGATGTCGAGTCCCTGGCAGCGTGACGTGATCGAGGCCAGTCGATCGCCGGCGCGCCGTGCCACATCCTTCATTCCGGCTCGTGCTGCTCCGTGGCTGAGCGCCGCCGCACACTCGGCGGCCCAGCGATGGCCGCCCAGCGATTCGTACTCTCCCACTAATCGGTCGAGTTCAATGAGATCTCGCCCGGCGATTGCCCGCGCGTGTGCAATTCTGAGATCGCCGAGCGATTCGCCCTCTACCGGCGCAAGTGACAACACGACGTTTGGGCGATCAAGCGACAGCAGGTCGAGTGCGCATGACCACGCCGCCCCCACGAGGCCGCGATCGACGAACGACTCGACTGCCTCGATGAGCACCCGTCGTGCTGCCTCGGGCTCTGCGGCGGCGACCAGTGCCCACGCCCGAGCTCGCGTTTCGAGCGAAGGGAGCAAGTCTGCCACGTGTGTGCCGAGGCGCAGGAGCCGGTCGAGGTCGGTTCTGGCATTGCCGGCATCGCCGCTGAGTCCGTAGGCCAGCGCTCTGGCGGCAAGCGCCCACCGGCAGCCGGCTGGCTGCCGGATTCGCTCGAAGAGCTCAAGAGCATCACTGATCACATCGATTGCCAGAGCGGGCGATCCCGCCTCGAGAACGGCCACTCCATAGATCAGTTGAGCGATTGCTCGTCCAGGTACCTCGTCGTATCGTTCAGCGTACGAGAGTACCAATGTTGCCTGCACTGCCGCGTCGACCCATCGCCCTGCTTCGGTGAGTGCAAGAGCATGCGCCACCGATAGCACCTGCCGGCTGACCGAGAGCACCGGGTCGTCCACCGCAGCGGAGGCCTCGAGAGCGTCGTCAAGGACGCTGACCGCCTCGGCCGGTCTACCGAGCAGCCGCAGAGCGTGAGCCGTCCCGAGCGATGCTTGTGTGCGGACGCGTGGTGATTGATGGTTGAGCAGCGGTGCTGCCGCGGCGATGGATGCTGCTGGTCGGCCGATCGTGGCCAAGAGCCGTGCCAGTACGGCCCCAGCCTCGGGTTGGGCATCGAGGTCGATTGCATCGAACGCTGCGACGGCACCGTCTGCGTCGTTGGCGCGCCACAACAGGTGTTGCGATGTCGCCACCGCCACAGCGGCGCGTTGCTCATCGTTCTCGGCCGTTGCAAGCATGCCGCTCAGCGCTAGGGCGAGGTCGGTGACCTCCCCCTGTTCGTGGGCGACGTCGGCAAGTATTCGGAAGTCCTCGAATCGCCCGAGTCGTTCAGCCGCCTCGCGGGCAAGCCGCAACGCCAACCGGGGATCTCCAGCGAACGGCGCGAGTCGGGCGACCTCGGAGAGTTCGTTGTCGCGAAGTGCCACGCCGGAATCGATCGCCAAAGCGGCAAGTCGCAGGCGGCCGGGAGCATTGAGCGACGGCCAACGATCGCGTAGTGCCAGCAGCGCGGCGCGGCGAGCGCCACGGCTTTCGAGCGGCCCGAGTGCCCGTCGCAACTGTGCGCCGTGGCCCGGATGCCGAAGACGGGCGACCGGTCCGTGTCCGTCGTCGGAAAATGTGATGACTCCGGCCTCGGCGAGCTCGTCGAGGCTGCCCTGGCCGGAAATGTCGACGGCCGCGTCGGTGGGCAACGGCTCGGCGAACGCGATTGCCGCGAGTAGCCGTCTGGTGGCTGGGGTGAGATCCGCTGTCGACATTGCAGTACCGACCGATGTGATACTCGGTGCCACCTCACCGCTGGCTGCACTCAACGCGCTGAGGGCATCGAGGAGCACGGTCGGGTTTCCGTCGCAACGGTCCCACCACGTCGTGGTGTCGAACGGTCCACTGAGGTGTTCGGAGACGATCGACTCGACCGCAAAGTGAGAGATTGGGCCCAGGTGGATCACGTTGAGGATGCCGGGACCGGTCAAGGGATCGAGCCCGATGTACGTCTGGTCGATCGTTGCGAGCAAAAAGGTTCCCTCCGTTCCGGCAAAGTCGGCGAGCACGCGAAGTGATGCCTCGTCGACGAGGTGAATGTCGTCGAGAGCGAGCACGAAATTGCCTCCCGCAGCACGAGCCCGCAGTGCCTCGGCAACCAGGTCGAACGTGAGTGGTCCGTCGATGTCGGCGTTGAGAATGGGGCCGAGGGCAGCGAAGCGTAGGGAACGTGCCGAGGCAGTTGCCCGCAGCAACACGACGTCGGATCGCCGCGATTGCCATTCGGCGACCATCGTGGTGAGCACGCTGGTGCGGCCCATCCCCGGAGGTGCTGCGACGACGAGGCCAGGTGCGTTGTGCATGCGCGAGGACCGGATAGCGGTGAGCTCCTCATCGCGACCTACCACTGTGTCTGCCATCAGCCTTAGTCTGCCCGATCGACGATGGATCTGCGCTGGTCGGGACTGCCCGGTCACAATCTGGCGTCCGAGCTGTATGCCGCCGGCCAGATCAGCGAGATCAGCGAGATCAGCGAGAGGGGTGTCGTCATCATGGTTCCCAGCGTGCATGCAGATGGGACATTCGAGATCAGTATCGGGTACGCAATCGGCACGAAATCGATCGTCGGTTCTACGGAAAAGGCATGATCACACCAGGCCGGTAACGAGGCCGCCCAACACCAGTTCCTCGCCCACACGATCTCGTCGAGTGGCAACGAGCTCAAGTCCATCGATGCCTTCACCATGAGCGCTGGAACTAGCGAACTTGACGGAATGCTCGACGCTGACGATCGCCCCACCTACGTCAGCGGGGTGGAGGTGTCGGCCGCGAATGGTGGCAGCGTCACCTCGCCATGCGATTCTGACGCCCAGGTCGCAGGCTGTCTGCTCATAGCTGTCGAGGTCGTCGACTTCGTAGATCGCCATGTAGCCCGACACCCGGTCAGAACCCGGACCGAATCGCTTGTCCAGCAACCGCCCTGCTGTCGTATCTTCGCGGACAGGAGACACCACTTCGAGAAACTGATCGCCGATCACCATGAGCGCGTTGCGTAGACCGAACTCGGCAACGCCAGGGTCGTTGTAGCAAACGGTCAGGCCGAACATGTCGCAGAGTGCAGTCACGGTTGCGTCGAGATCATCGGCGACGAGTGCCACCTGTCGAAGTCTGATCATCGGCCAACCCTAGAAGCGTGCGTCGGCAATGGTCGGATCGGCGTGGAAGCAGTTGGCGTGCGTTTGGTAGGTTCGGCCCCCTTCGGGGGGCTCGAACTACCAAACGCTGCAGGAGTAGTACTGACCACGACCGCATGCTTGGCTCCCCGACGATGTAGCAGGTCCTACCTGGAGCGCGGCTGACAGCGGCTAGGTTCGAGACATGCTCACCATCGTGGAGGGTCGTGTACTCGGGTGTCTCATCGAAAAGGAGCGGACCGTTGCGGATCAGTACCCGCTCACGATGAACACACTCATCTCTGCGTGCAATCAGTCGACGTCTCGGGAGCCTGTCATGCATCTCGGCGAACCCGAGGTGCTCGATGCGCTCACCGCGATGAAGGCCGAAGGGTTCGCCCGCGTGGTGCATCCCTCCCATGGCCGAAGCGTTACTCGCTACCGGCACACTGCCGACGAGAAGCTCGGGATCGAACTGCCCGGCGCGGCAGTCCTCGCCGTTCTGCTCCTGCGCGGGCCGCAGACCGTGTCTGAGCTTCGGTCACGAACGGAACGTCAGCATTCGTTCGACGGCCTGGCCGAAGTCGAACAGGTACTGGGTGAGTTGGCGACACGTGAACTGGTGCACCTGCTCGAGCGTCAGCCCGGCCACAAGGAGCCGCGCTGGCAACAGCTGGTTGCCGACGAGGCAACCCCAACACAGACAGTTGGATCATCCGGTCTGGGAGACCGGGTTGCCGACCTCGAGGCACGCGTCGCCAAGCTCGAAGCGGCGTTGGCCGAACTACTCTGAGCCTCGCGCTGGCATGTCATTTGCCAATGTCCGGCCACCGGCGTTGCTGACGGCGGCGCATGCCCGCTGCACCAAGTTTGCGTCGATCGTCGAGGGCCCACTGGCGTCGCCAGCCCTGGTACTCGGGTCCGCTCAACTTCGGGTTCTCGCCTCGGGCGGCGCGCTGACGCGCCGTCCAGTAGTCGGTCAGCACCTCATCACCGAGCGCTGTGACCGATGCTTCGATGCGTGCGTTGAAGCGTCGGGTCGACTGCCCCTCGACCGGCCACATCGGCGCGCCGAAGACCACCTTGGACGTTCCAGGCTTGGGCCGTTTCATGCCTTTGCCGAAGATTGCGCCGGTCCCATCGATGAACACCGGGATCACGGGTGCACCGGTTCGTGATGAAAGATACGCAGCGCCGCCTTTGAACTCTTGCCCCCACCCATCGGGGGACCGGCCGCCCTCCGGATAGATCACCAGGCTCCACCCGTCGCTCACAAGGCCCCGGATCATGTCGCTGGATCTGCGGCCGGTGACCTCTCGGTCGATGGGAAGTGCGTTCAAGGCGAGCGCCGCAAGCGTGCCTTTGATCCGGGTGTCGAAGAAGTAGTCTGCGGCGGCCGCAATGACAGTCTTCGAGCGCCACGGCTCTGGTACGGCAATCATCATCAACGGCGTGTCGAGATGACTGTGGTGATTCGGTGCGAAGATCACCGCCGGTGGATCATCGTGCGAGGACAGGTCGCTCAGTCGGTCGAGGCCGAGCACCTCAGGGTCGGCGAGTGCCTTCACGGCGAGGCGCAGTGGCCCATTGACGATCAACTTGCGGGCCGCCTTGGCCGGCGCACGGCGAGCCCAATCCGTTTCGAAATCCGCACCCAAACTCGATGGCTGCTCGGGCAGGGCGACGCCACTCGGTGTGGTTGGTGCACGATACGGAAAGCCCAGTTGCCGTGTCGGCCTGAGTGCGGTACGCAGTGCGAACGAGGCCACATCGAGCACGCGCGCGGCCCGGCGCGCCGTGTGGCGCGAGACGCTTCGCTTGGTGCTCACGAGACGTCGGCCACCAACAGCGCAGGAACGTGGAGGTGGCTGATGGTCGGGGCACGACCGACGACGTCGGTGGCGATCTCGAATGCGTCGTCCATGGTGGATGCTGGCGTGAAGCCCAGCCGCCGAACCGTCGGCGCATCGCCACCGACGATGATGATCTTGCCGGCGTGCTGCAGTCCGTGAGCTCCCCAGTACCACGCATAGAACGGATGTACGCCGTGATACGCGTTGCCGGTGCGATAGAGGTGCCGGTACCACTCGTCCTCGGCGTACTTCTTTTCCCACTTCCGCG
Organism: Actinomycetes bacterium; assembly: GCA_025359865.1. Lineage (GTDB taxonomy): Bacteria > Actinomycetota > Acidimicrobiia > Acidimicrobiales > Ilumatobacteraceae > VFMC01. Next base: position 59,976 of record JANYDH010000145.1, read on the forward strand.
ACATGGTTGCCGGATCGGTGGTGTCGGAAAGCACCTCTTCGAAGAAGTCGATGTAGCTGGGATGATGCACAGGATTGAAATCGCGGTACGTGGGGTGGGTCATGATGATGACGCCTCCCTCGCGGACCAGCGGCTTGTTGCGGTACATGTTGAACAGATACCCGAGCCCCATGCACATCACCAGGACCGGGTTCATCACGCCATCGGGGTTGTACGGACACACGAATGGGATACCGAGTGTCAAGATGTCGGTCTGACCCTCGACCGGCACGAGTTGCTGCTTGAAGATGTGTTCGAGCGTGATCTTGTGCACCGCGTCGGTTTCACCTGCTTGCACGCTGGTCATCTGGTGCGGGCCTTCTATCCCATGGAAGATCTTGCGGGCCAAACGGATCGGCGTTCGGTCCAACGACTTCGTCGTGGCCAAGAATGTCGCCCGGTCCTTCACGTTCCATTCCCACTCGCGCTTGTTGATGAAGCCGAATGGTGAGGGGAACATGTCGGTGTTGAGCGTGGTCTCGATCTGAAAGACCTTCGGACCGTGGTCGCGCAACACCGTTCCGAGCCGCCACACACTCTGGTGGAGCGCACTCTTGTGGCGGTCCATCAGGCTGCGCGTGTTCTCGAGTGTTTCAGGATTGTGATGGTGGCTGAGGCATCGGTACGACGCAAGCCCGGTCGTGATCGACTTCCACCCGCCGTCCATCGCCACCGAGTTGATGTTGACGTAGACGATGAGGTCGCTCTCGGCCGCGCGCTTGTTGATCTCCAGCACCTCGCCCTGCGGTGTGGTCCCGATCACGGCGAGGTTGTCAGGATCTTCTGCGTCGTGCTGGTACAGGGTGCCCCGGGGATGAAACGCATCGAAGATGCGGTCGCCGAGCGCATGACGCAACTCGTACTCGTGCATTCGGCGGTGAAGGCCCAGTGCGGCGATGATGTGGACGTCGTCGACCCCTGCTGCTGCGGCCATGTCGAGCACGGCCTCCATCACGCGTTGGCGCGAATCGGGGCGGCGCATCTTCGGCAACGGCAGGCTGACATCGTCGAACGCGATCGTGAGCTTCATGCCGGGGAACAGCAACGCGGGCAGTGGATCCTGGTCGTGCGGATTCAACAACGCCCGACGGATTGCGCCATCGATGTCGTCGAGCGCCGGCAGGGGCTCCGGTGGATAGATCACCCGACTACGGCCGGCAGGCAACTTCTCCAGGCTGAAGTTCTCGCCTCTCCAGAACAGGATCGGCGGTGTCGAGCGGTCGACCTCCAGGACGAATCCGGGACGAGGCATCAGCGGCTCACTTTCTCTGTCGGTCTGAGGTCGAACGCAATCTTGACGGCGCTGCGATGACCCGCATCGGCCGCATGTGCAAGTGCATTCCGGTAGTCGTCCAGGCGATACGTGGCCGAGAGCAGTCGCTCGAACCCCATCGCCTGGGCGGATTCGATCGCGAGGTCAAACGTGCGCCGACGAGAGCCGTCGGGCATGGTCTCGGTGCCATAGGTGTATGCACCGACGAGCTGCGTCTCACGGTGCCACAGACCGGTGAGGTCGAGCGTCACCTCGGCGGGCATACCCATCAGCACGACCCGCCCGCGGGGGCGGGTGAAACGCAGGCAGTCGCGCAGCGACGCCGACGAGCCCACTGCATCGATGGTTGCGTCGGCGCCTCCGGAGAGATGATCGCCGACGAGATGACTGCCTGTCAGTCGACGGACGGCCCGCGTCAGTTCATCTGGTTTCACGGCCAGCTCGGCGCCGAGGGCGGTAGCGAGTGCCTGCTGGTGCGGGTAACGGGCACCGACGACGATCCGTGCTCCGGGCACATAGCGGTGGAGTCCGGCGATCGCGGCGAGGCCCATCGTGCCTGCGCCGAGAACGGCGATGATCGGCCGGTCGATGGTAGCGACCGTCGGCCACGTGAGCAATGCGGCGTGGATGCCGCCAGCCGCTGGTTCCACCAGCACCGCCTGCTCGTCCGACATCGACTCGGGAACGCGGTGGATCTGGCTGTCGTGGGCGATGAACTGCGGTGCCCATCCGCCACAGGTGGAGTTGCAGAATCCGATTTGGATGCCCGGCTCGAGGTGTCCACGGGTGAGGTGCGCGTAGTCGTTTCCGTCGCCTGGAGCGGCGTCGTCGAACGGCAGTGGAAAGCCGCGGGCAGCATGACCGAGTACCGGCTCGATGACGACCCGTGTGCCGTCGTCGAGGTGTCCGACCACTTCGTGGCCGGGTACGAACGGAAAGCTGACCCAGTCGTCGAAGTACGGCGAAGCATGGCCTTCTACGGTGGATAGATCGCTGCCGCAGATGCCGGCAAGGTGGGTATGTACTCGGTGCCACCCCGGCCCGGGAAGTGCGGGTGGTTCGATGGAGACCAGTTCGAGCGGGCCGACCTTGGCGGCAGCGGTCGTGGAGACCGACGACAGCAGTCGCGCCAGGCCGATCCGGCCGAGTTTCTTGTCGATCTGTAGCGCTTTCATCGACCCACACGTTGCTGGTCGAACAAGTTCACGAGAACACCTTCTTGCGTTCGCGATCGCTGAGCAGTTCACCGATCGGCAGCAGCGGGCGTCGAGCCCCGGACTCTTTCGACCAGTGCTCGACCAGCCATCCACGGTTGCGGGCAACGGCTGCCAGTCGGGTCTCCGGGTTGACCACAACGGGAAAGCCGACGGCTTCGAGCAACGGCAGGTCGCTCGTGGAGTCGGCATAGGCGATCGATTGCTCGATCGACAGGCCTTCGGCCACGCAGTATTCGGCGAGTACCTGGGCACGCGTTTCACCGGTGGGTGGCACCTTCGACAACTCGCCGCTGTAGGTGCCGTCCGGGCGGATGGTCATCTCGGCGGCCACGATCTCGTCGAATAACGGCTTCAACCCGGCGACAACGAAGTCGAGCGCTCCGGTGATGAGGATCGTCCGGTGGCCAAGTGCGCGGTGCTCGCGAACGCGACGGATGCCGGCTGGGAAACTCTTGGTGACGATCAGTTGCGTCAGCAGTTCCTTCGAGTCCTCGTCGATCTGGGTGACACTGGCACCTTCGTACCGGCGGTAGAAGTACCGCAGGAAGTCGCCGCGGTCCTTGCGGTCCATGCTGGACAGGCCCGGCGCTTCGGCGAGTGTGCGCAACACATAGCGAATCCGCTCGGGCACGTTCAGCCGGCGAGTGGCGAGCCACGAGTAGCTCTCCACCACGTTGCTCGAGATCAAGGTGTTCTCGAGATCGAAGGCAGCAACGTGACGGTCGGGTGACAGTACATTGCGGCGTAGTCGGTCGCTGCGATCGTTGCGGTTCCTGCCGGGTGTGATCTTGGCCCGTGAGTGTTGTACCACTGACGGAAGGTGGATCTCGCTGACGTAGGTGGGCCAATGCACGCTGCGGGGGTCGAAGTTGAACGCCGCCTGATCGGCCGCGTCGAGGGTGTCCCACACCGAGAGCAGATGGTCGACCTGATAAATCGCTTCGCATTCGGTATACAGGCCGTACAACTGCACATACTCGTAGGCCCGATTGATGTCGTGCTTGTACTCCTCCAGCTTCGCCGCCCAGGTCGCTTGCTTGCCACGCAACGGGAGCGCTTGCAGCACTCGTTCGGTGCGTTCGGCTACAGCCTTGGCCCGTTTCAACTGCAACTGCACCTTGCCCCGCGCTGGGAACTGCCACTCGGGCACCACGATTGGCTGGCCCTCCGGGTCGTACAACGGGTGGGCGGTGAAGAAGTCGCGCACTCGCTCGACCAACAGGCCGTACTTCATGGGATTGACCCCGCCGCTGGCAACCTGGGTGATCGGCGGCGCGTGTTCCGGGCCAACAGCGGCCACCGCGATGATCGCTGCGACCACCAGATCCACCGGGATCACGTCGATGGTGCCTTCCGGTACACCAGGGAACTGCTTGAGCAACCCGCGGGCGTAGCTGATGATGACCGGCTCGGCCATCCGGAATCCACGGATCCACCCGGGGAACGGCTCGGCGAGCGCAGACTCGATGATCGATGGGCGCACGATGGAAACGGGGACGTCGCCTTTCACTTCGGTCAGAGCCTGCTCGCCGAGTGCCTTCGTGAATGCATAGGCATCGGGCCAGCCGACGCTTGCGGCGCGGGCCCGTCCCGCCTCGACGAGCTCGTCACTCACCCAGCGTTCGCGAAGCGACTCGGTCTTGCCTGCAAGCGCCGGTGCTCCGGCCGCACCCAGCTCCTTGTGTGCTTCAACACGGAACTGGCGCAATCGGTGCGGGTCTCGACTCGCAGTTTCGGTGTCACTGCGTAGGCGCCGCCCCGCCGCCACTTCTTTACGCCAATCGAGGCCGAGGTCGAACGGTCCGGCGCTGACGAGTTGCTCAGGTGCGCTGCCGCGGCGGTTGCCGGCGACATAGCACGTACTTACCGCGACCAGGTGCGGGCGGACCCCCAGCGCCTGGAGGGTTTGCGCAACGCGTGAAGGCCCGAGCAGGTTGATCTCGATCGCCGAATCGAGTGGCGAGTCGAACGCCACGGCCGCGGCGGAGTGGATGACGATGTCGCACGACGCGAACACGGCCTGGTCATCGGTGTTGAGCCCGAGACCATCGGTGCTGACGTCGCCGCCGATTGCATGGACACGCCTCGCGACCATGGCATCGAAGGTCTCTGTCCCGACCGCTTCGAGTTCGCGTTTCAGACGGTCGAACGCATTGTTCTTGAAGATCTCGCGACGCACCCGCTCGGAAGCGGAATGGCGACGGCTCGGCCGCACGAGCAACACGAGATCACATCCTGGCGCACTGCGCAGCAGTCGCTCGACGAGCGCGGTACCGACGAACCCGGTACTGCCGGTGATGGCGATGCGTTTACCGGCAAGTTGTTCGGGGATCATCGTGACGCCCTCATCGTGTCGCCCTCGTGTAGTGCCATCATGGGTCCCCTGTCTACCATATGGTAGAGAGCCTATGTCAACGGTCCGTACTCCCACCCGTCTGCGCATTCTTGCTGCGGCTACCGACCTGTTCGGATTGCGCGGGGTCGATGCCGTTTCGTTGGACGTGATCGCGAACGAAGTCGGCGTCGCCAAACAGACGCTTCTGTATTGGTTTGCGAGTAAGGACGAACTGCTCGCCGCAGTGCTGCTGGAGGCGGCGAACGAGTTGACTGTGGTCATCGAAGCGGCGGTCCGGGCATCTACCGATGATCCGCTCGACCGGATCGACGCAGTGGTGCGCGCCGTCTTTCGGCCTGCGGTACGTCGCCCGGCACTGCTTGGACTCGTCCGTGAGGTCAGCCGCGTGCCTGAGGAGGTGGGTGCGCGGCTGACCGGTCAACTCCAGTTGCTCGCCAGCCGTGCTGCGGACTACCTCGGCCAGGAGATGGATGCTGGCCGCCTTCGGCGTGCCGATCCTGGACTCATCGCCGCCTTGTCATACGCCACCGTGACGGGTATCGCGACCGAGCCTGCGGTGCTGCGGGTCAACGGATGGGAGCCCACTCCCGCTGGCCTGCGTCATCTCCGCGACGAGCTACGAGGATTCCTTCGCGCTGCGCTCGCACCCTGATGGGAGTTGACGTGTGCACGGCGAGTCCTCAACGGGACGTGTTTCGGCGCTGACGGCTATGGCGTTCGATGGCCAATCGGACGAGTTCGTCGATGAGGGCCGCGTAGGACATGCCGCTCGCGATCCACAGTTTCGGGTACATCGAGATCGGTGTGAATCCTGGGATCGTGTTGACCTCGTTGATCAGGAAGCCACGTCCATGCCGAGCGGCCGTGGCTTCTTCGTAGAAGAAGTCGACACGCGCCATTCCTTCGCAGCGCAAGGCAAGAAAAATCTCGACGGCGAGTTGTTGCACCAGCGCAGTTGCGTCGGGCGACAGCGCCGCCGGAATGACCGATTGCGATCCGTCATCGAGGTACTTGTCGGCGTAATCGTAGAACTCGGCGCCAGGCACGATCTCGCCTGGCACGCTTGCCCGAGGCGTGAGGTTGCCCAGCACTCCCACTTCAATTTCGCGCCCGATGATCGCCTCCTCGACGACAATCCACTCGTCGTACTGGAGCGCGCTGTCGATCGCAATGCGGAGGCCCTCGATGGTCTTTGCTTTCGATACACCGACCGACGAACCCATGTTGGCCGGCTTGACGAAGACAGGGAGGCCCAACTCGTGTGCGAGTTCGCCCGCGAGCGACGGTGTGATGTCGTGCTCGCGGAATGCTCGATACCGTGCTTGAGCGATGCCGTTCGCGGTACACACCTGCTTGGCCATGGCCTTGTCCATCGACAGCGCGGAAGCGAGCACTCCTGATCCGACGAACGCAACGTTGACGAGTTCGAGCAACCCCTGAACGGTTCCGTCTTCACCCATCGGGCCATGCAGCAGTGGTATCACCACCGTGGTGCCTGCACCACCATCTCGGACAGCATCCGACAAGAACGGGCTGGCCGCGATGGTCGTGCCGACGGGATCGAGACGACCGGGCAGTGTGTGTGCGCCGATGCTCAATGCGGCCTGCGTCGCGATGTCGAGCGACCAAACCCCATCGCGAGAGATGCCGATCGGGGTGATCCGGTACTTCGCCGGGTCGGCGGCGCGCAGGACGTGCGCTGCGGTGGTACAGCTGACATCATGCTCGGCCGACTGGCCGCCATAGAGCACGATGAGGTTGATACGGTTGTCGTGCTGCACGATCGTCGACGGTACCGTGTCGATCCATGCGATTCTCGGCATACGCGGCAGCAGCCGCCATCGGGGCGCGGACGATTGGTCCCGATGTAGGAGTGGCAGGCGTTTCGTTCGATAGCCGATCGGTGCAGGCGGGCCAACTGTTCGTCCCGATCGTTGCAGAGCGCAACGGTCACGAGTTCATCGATGCGGCGGTCTCACGCGGGGCCGCCGCCTTCTTGACCGCGGAACCTGAGCGGGTCACGCCGCACGGCACTGCGGTCGTGGTCGATGACACCTCGGGTGCCTTGCTGCGGCTCGGTCAATGGGGGCGCGAGCGGTGGGGGCTGGCAAATCCAGCTGCCCGTGTCGTCGGAGTCACGGGCTCGGTCGGTAAGACGAGCACCAAGGACCTGGCACTGGCAGCGTTGTCTACCAGCGCACGCACGTGGGCCAACGAGCGAAGCTTCAACAACGACCAGGGGCTTCCCTCGACCATCCTCAACGCGCCCGACGATACCGAGGTGATGGTACTCGAAATGGGAATGCGCGGTTTCGGTGAAATCGAACGATTGGCAGCGATCGGGCAGCCCCACATCGGTGTCGTCACGCGTGTGGCCGAGGCCCACTCCGAACGAGTCGGGGGTATCTCCGGCGTGGCGCGAGCGAAGGCCGAGCTGGTGCTTGCATTGCCGAGCGACGGGTTCGCGATCCTGAATGGCGATGATCCGTTGGTTCGTGAGATGGCGGCGGTGACGTCTGCAACTGTGGTCTTGTTCGGCAGTTCTGGCGAGAGCCAGGTGCGGTTCGATGATGTGGTGCTCGACGATCTCGCTCGGGCAACGTTCACTCTGCATAGTCCGTGGGGCCACCATCTGGTGCGACTCGGTGTCAGCGGTGCGCACATGGTCGGCAACGCTGCTGCTGCGCTTGCGTGCGCTGGAGTCCTCGGGCTCGATGTCGCGGCAGCGGCGGCAGCACTTGGTGATGTCCGGATCAGCGCTCACCGGATGGATGTCCGTCGCCTTGCATCCGGTTCGATGTTGCTCGATGATACGTACAACGCCAACCCGACGTCGATGCGGGCCGCGCTCGATGCGTTGGTGGCGTTGCCGGCAACTCGACGGATCGCGATCCTCGGAGTAATGGCCGAGATCGACGAGCCTGAGCGTGAGCACCGAGCGATTGCGGACTATGCGCGGGCTCGCGAGATCACCGTCGTGGCAGTCGGGACCGATGCGTACGGCAGCACGCCACACGATGACCCCGTCGCCTTTGTCGGGTCACTCGCCGGCGGAGATGCCCTGCTGGTCAAGGCCAGTCGTGCTGCGGGACTCGAGCGAGTCGCCAGCGCGATCGTCGAGGCGTGTGGCGGTTTCGTCGCCGAGGGCGGTTTCGTCATCGAGGGTGGTGACGGGCCGGCGTGATACGTCGCACCACCACGACAGCCCGATGGCACAAACGGCACCGACCAGCAAGACGGGTCGCGCGTCTATCGCATCAATGATGGGGCCGAACGTGAGGTTGCCCAGTGCGACGGTTCCGCCAAAGGCCATGAACCACAACGACATCACGCGGGCACGTTCTGAACTGCGCAGGTTCTGTTGCACGATCGTGAGCATCGATGTCGCAAGGGCGAAGTAGAAGAATCCGAGCAGGAATCCGACGGGGAATGCAGGCCCATCGCTACGTAACAGACCGAACACAGCGAGGCAGATGCCGAACCCGATGAACAGCGGCCGGATCAATGTGCGCTTGTCAACCCGCGCAAAGACGGTGCCGATCGCGAGGGCCCCAAGGCATGCACCGAGCCCCCACGTCGCGTACAGCCACTTGTACGTGGAACCGCTGGCATGCAGGCCGAAGTTGAGCCGGGCGATGGTGGGGAACAGCCCAACGTACGGCAACGACACGAACGAGAACACGGCCATGCCGATCAGCAGTCGTCCGACGATCGTGCGTCGTTGCGCGATCCGGATACCGGTCATGATGTTCGCCCACCCGCGCGCCTCGGTGGCCTTGCCGATGTGCGGAATGACGATCCGCGAGATGGCGTAGATCACGAACAGATACGTGGCCGCGTTGATCACGAAGATCTGCGGCGCGGTGACGCCGCGGGTCATCAGAATCGCAGCGATGACAGGGCCGATCACGCGTGATCCGTTGATCATCACTGCGTTCAGGCTCACTGCTCCTGGCAGGTCTTCCGGCGGTACCAGGTTGGGAATGGTGCCTTGCATCGCTGGAGCGTTGAGCGCGTTGCCGATGCCGATGAGCAACTGCGTACCGAGCAGCGCCATGAGTGGAGCGTTGCGGGCGACGAGTGCGGCGACTACGAGTGACAATACGAGTTGTTCGCTCTGCATGAAGATCATCCACGGTCGGCGTGGGAACTTGTCGGCAAGGACCCCACCTGGAATCGACAACAGCAGCAGCGGGCCGAGTTGGGCAAAGGTGAACAGCCCGACCCACAGGCCGGATTCGGTGCGGCCGTCGATGTATGCCGGGAGCACCAGCGTCTGCATCCAGGTGCCGATGTTCGAGGCGAACATGCCGAGCCACATTGTGCGGAAGTTGCGGTTGCGCAACGCTGCGGCCGCAGTGCCGTGGGTGGGGCGTGGGCCGCCAGAGGGAGCAGTGATCGTGGAACTCATCGGTGAGGGGGAGACGGTCCGAGACTTGACCGGCGGGTCAAGTTTAGCTCAACATCCCTCCGATGGCGGTGTTAGCCGAGGATCAACTCGGCGTACATCGGCAGTACCTGCTTCGGACCGCTCACCAGGAACGTGGTGATACACGTGTCGCGCCACTTGTCGAGTTCACCGCGGATCTTGTCCGGTGGGCCGACCAGCGCCACATCTTCGACCATCGCGAGTGGGATCGAGGCCGCAGCTTCTTGCTTCTTTCCGGCGAGATAGAGATCCTGAACCTTGAGGGCCACGTCTTCGTAGCCCATCCGCGCGAACACCTCGAAGTGGAAGTTGGCACCGCGGGCACCCATGCCGCCCGCATACAACGCGAGAAACGGACGGATCAGATCGGCGCACTTCTCGGCATCGTCACCGGGAATGATCTGCACCCCCGACGCGACGTCGAATCGCGCCGCTTTACCCGGATCGCCAGCGGCGGCAAAGCCTTCGTCGAGGCAGCGCTGATAGAAGCCGTTCTCCTTCGGGCTGAAGAACAGCGGTAGCCAGCCATCGCAGATCTCTCCAGCCAACGCGACGTTCTTCGGGCCTTCGGCACCCAGATAGATCGGGATCTCGGTACGCAACGGATGGATGGTGCTCTTCAGCGGCTTACCCAGGCCAGTGCCGTCGTCGCCGGTGTACGGCATGTCGTAGAATGCGCCGTGGGCGTTGATCTGCTCGTCGCGGCGGATGATCCGACGGACGATGTCGACGTACTCGCGAGTGCGCGCCAGCGGGCGGGGATAGGGCTGGCCGTACCAGCCCTCGACCACCTGTGGGCCGGAGACACCGAGACCGAGAATGAAGCGACCGTTCGAGAGGTGATCGAGCGTCATCGCCGCCATCGCTGTAGCGGCAGGCGTTCGGGCGCTGATCTGGATGATGCCGGTTCCCAGTGCAACCGTGCTGGTGTGCGCTCCCCACCATGCGAGCGGGGTGATCGCGTCGCTGCCGTACGCCTCGGCGGTCCAGACCGATGAATAGCCGAGCCGCTCGGCCTCTTGGATCGCGTCGAGCGCACCGGCGGGCGGACCGCTGCCCCAGTAGCCGGTGTTGTACCCCAGTTTCAGCTGCTTGGTCATCGGCCCACCGTAGTCGTTTGATCGGATTCGTCGAGCACCGCCACACTCTTCACATGGCCCGGCACGCGTGCTTCAGGGCTGACCTTTGGCGTTGGGTTGTGGTCAACAGGCTGTCGCAAAATGCTGTTTGGTGGTGTGCGGGGTGAGGTTGGCCGTCTGGTCGTCTTCCGATCACAGGCGTCATGGTTGTTACAGCCTGCCCGCCGGACCTAACCGTTGTTGCGGTCCCGAGTCGCGTCGAGTTATCGGCGCTGGCGACATGAAAGTCGACGCGATCCTGCCCGCACAGCCGGCGTGGTCGCTGATGCAGACTTCCACCACGCCCGCCGGTCATGCAACGAACGTTCGCGCGACCGCACGGCCGGGTTCGGGTTCGGGTTCCGCCAACCCCACCCGCGTTTTGCGAGAGCCTGCCAATGACAGCCGAACGCCAAACGTCACGAGATTCTGCCTGTAAGCGATCGGACAGCGCCTTGTCGTAGTGTTCGCCGGTGCCTGCTGAGATTCGTAACGTCACCGCTGCTGAGATTCCGAGCGTTTCCATCGCCCTTGCCAAGGCATTCGCGGATGATCCGCTGAAGCTGTTCCTCACGGGTGGTCGAACTCTGTCGGTCGATCGGGCGGCTCCGTTCTTTCGGGCATTTCAGGAGATCCAGCTTCCCCACGGCCATGTCTATACGACCGCCGGGTTCGAGGCAGCGGCGATCTGGGCGCCACCCGGCCAGTGGAAGGTGCCGTTCAGTCAGGTGCTCCGCAAAAGCCCGACCTTCTTGAGGCTCTACGGTTGGCGGTTCCTGCCGAACCTGCAGGTGCTGAGTGAACTCGAAAAGCTGCACCCTCGAGAGCCGCACTACTACCTGGAGATCATCGGAACCGATCCGGCGTATCAAGGCAAGGGCTTCGGCTCGAAGTTGATGACCCCGATGACCGAACGCGCCGACACCGAAGGGGTCGGCATGTACCTCGAGAGCTCGAAAGAGTCGAACGTCGCGTTCTACGGTCGGTTCGGATTCGTGACCCGCCAGACGATGACGCATCGGCGCAAGGGCCCGCAGCAGTGGCTGATGTGGCGCGACCCCCGCTGACGCACCGGTGCCCAGACAACAAACGGCTTGGATGCGGCGCCGAGGGATGCGGGTTCAGTGACCCGCGTCGAACGTGATGTTCATCAGCGCTGGACCGAAGATGCCGACGCCGTCCGGCTTCCACGTGATGTCACCATCGATCTTGAGGTTGGGCAGCCGACGGGCAAGTAGGGGCAGTGCCTCTTGTAGCTCAGCGCGGGCAAGTGATGCCCCAAGGCAGTAGTGGATTCCAGACCCAAACGTGAGTTGGGGCTGATCGGCCGCCGTCGAGGTGATGTCGAACACCTCAGGATCGGTGAACACGTCGGGCTGGCGGTTCGCCTCGGCGAGACCGATCGACATGAACGTACCGGCTGGAAACACCACGTTGCGATACTCGATGTCGCACGATGCGAACCGGACCGTGCCACGTACGGCGCCGAAGTACCGCATGGTCTCTTCCACCGCCCGCCCAGCGAGCTCTGGGCGCTCGGCGAGCAGCTTCCATTGTTCGGGGTGGTCGGCGAACAGCGCCGTAGCACAGCCGAGTTGGTTGCGGGTGGTGTCGGTACCGCCGACGATGACGGCATTGACCATCATCACCAGTTCGTCGTTGCTGAGCCGGTCGCCGGCCTCTTCGGCCGCAATGAGATCGGTCAGGAGGTCGTCGGCCGGCCGTGAACGGCGATCGGCAATGAGTTCACGCGTGTACGCCTCGAGTTCGCGTTGCGCGTCCATCACGAGATCGAGCTTGTCGGCAAGATCCGCGGAGAAGACTTCGAGGATGTCGCTCGCCAGCCGGCTGAACAGCTGCCAGTCGCCTTTCGGCGCGCCGAGCAACTCGCAGATGATAGGGATCGGGTACGGCTCGGTGATATCGGCGACGAACTCCGCGCGACCTGTGGAGGCGACAGGATCGATGAGGCCGTTGATGACCTCGCGCATGAAGGGGCGCAGCCGGTCGGCAGCGCGCGGCGAGAATGCCGGAGCAACGAGTCGGCGAAGTCGGACGTGGACATCGCCTTCGGCGGACAGGATGCTGCCGCGCTGACGGGAGATGAAGTCCTCGCGGGTGATGCCCAGCAATTCGGGGATGCGGCCCGATGCGCTGTGCCACCGCTTGTCGCGTAGAATGCCGACCACGTCCTCGTAGCGCAGCACGGCGAAGCCGAACGGGTTGCGTAACAGCCAAAGGCTCGGATCGAGCGCTGACCGCATTGCACGGCGCTGGTCGAAGTTGCCATCGGCGAGAGATATCTCCGGAAGATCGAGGTCGTGCACGAGAGTGGACATGATCCAAACCGTACTCCTGCGGCCTCTGCAGGCTCGCCCCGTGGTGCACGCTCCCCACCCGGAGGGCACCGATCAGCGGCGGCCGAGTATGTCCGCCGATTCGATGAACGCCAGTCCGAGGAACTCGCCGACCGGGCCGTTGGTGATGTAACCACCGACGGTGTTCACCCCGAGAGCGAGCGCAGCATCGCGTTGTGCTGCGACCGCTGCACCGTAATACGCCAGTTCCAACTGGTAGGGAAGTGTGGCGTTGGTGAGCGCATACGTACTGGTGTGGGGAACCGCGCCGGGCATGTTGCCGACCGCATAGTGCAGAACGCCATGCTTCATGTACACCGGATCGGTGTGCGTGGTCTCGTGGATGGTCTCGATGCAACCACCTTGGTCGACGGCTACGTCGACGATCACTGCGCCGGGTTTCATCGAGCGGACCATGTCTTCGGTCACGACGATCGGTGCTCGCCCGCCGGCGACGAGCACGGCTCCGATCACGAGGTCGGCGTCGGCGATGTTGCGCTCGAGCGCACCACGGTTCGATGCCAGGGTGACGATCCGGCCCTTGTTGATCTGATCGACCCACCGCAAGCGGTCGAGACTCTTGTCGAACAACACCACCTCTGCTTCCATACCAGCGGCGATCCATGCTGCGTTCCAGCCGACGTTGCCGGCACCGAGCACGACCACCTTTGCGGGCTGCACCCCCGGTGCGCCGCCCATCAGTACGCCGCGGCCACCGTTGTGGCGTTCCAGGTAATGGGCACCGAGTTGCGGCGCCAGTCGGCCCGCGACCTCGCTCATCGGGGCGAGCAAGGGGAGCGAACCGTTGGCCAACTGCACCGTCTCATAGGCGATTGCCGTACAGCGTGAATCGAGCAGCGCCTTCGCGACATCGGGGTATGCGGCGAGGTGCAGATACGTGAACAGTGTGAGGTCCGGTCGGAGAAACGCGAACTCGTCGGCAGTGGGTTCTTTGACCTTTACCACCATCTGCTTCGACCATGCATCGGCTGCAGTTGGAACGATGTCGGCCCCGGCGGCACGGTAGTCGTCATCGCTGAAGCTGGCACCCTCACCGGCACCGGTTTCGATGAACACGTCGATGCCGGCGCGCTCGAACTCGCGCACACCGTCGGGCGTCATCGCCACGCGATACTCGGCGGTCTTGGTTTCTTTCGGCACGCCGACCGAGGTGATCATCGGGTTCGTGAGCGAGCCAATGGTAAAGGTGGTCATGACCATGATCATCGTCTCGACGGTGCAGCGGAGCAAGTTCGTCTTGAGACACGGGCACTGCTGAGGACCATCAGTAGTCTCAGGCGGTGCGCAGCAAACTCTGTTCTGCCGCTGCGGCAGTCTGGCGAACGATCTCCTCGACGTGCTCCGGATCGATTCCGAGAGCCTGACCGATGTGGACTGCCCAGACCTCGGACCGGATGTTGTTCTCGAAGTCGATCTTGCTGCGGATGTCGGACCGGGCCGCCTGACGATTCTGACTGATCATGACGAACGTCGCGAGAAAGATCGCCTCAAGCGAGACGATCATCGTGAGTAGGCCGAATGGAAACTTGTCGAACTCGCTGTCGATACCCGCAAGGCCGACGTTCAACGCAACCCAGATGCCGAACCAGATGCCGTGGAGATACACGAACTTCATCGACCCTGCGAAGCTGGTGACACCGTCGGCGATCGAACCCTCGGCCTTTCGCAGAAGTGCAAACAACCGACGTTCATCTTCAATCGCGAAGTGCTGCGGCGTGCCGATTTTGCCGTCGATCACGCCGTCTGCCCGGTCGAGCACATGACACGCGAGGCAGTCGCTGCTGTGGGGCTCACCGAGATCACTGAGATCATCGAGTGCGTCGGCGGCTGGAGTCACATCATCGGTCATCTGGCACAGTCTCGCGCGTCGTTCACCTTTAGGCGTTCACCTTTAGGCGTTCACCTCCGTACTGCGCGGATCATCGGCTTCCCTGGTCGGCGCTCAGTGGGCACCCCAGGCAAAGGTCTGCTTCACGAGATCGAGATAGATGAACGTCTCGGTCGACGTGACGCCTGGAACCCGGCGAATTCGATTCGTCAGATCGAGGAGGTTGGCATCGTCGGCTACGACCACCTCACACATCAAGTCGAACGAACCGGCCGTGATGACGAGGTAGTCGATGTCGGACATCGCCTGCAATGCGGTAGCGATGTCGTCGGATGGACCTTCAGTGCGAACGCCGATCATGGCCATTCGGCGGTATCCGATGGCCAGCGGGTTCGTGACGGCCACGACCTGTACCGTGCCGGTGTCGATCAGACGCTGCACTCGCTGACGGGTAGCCGCCTCGGACAAGCCAACGGCTGCGCCAAGCCGGGTATACGGAACGCGTCCATCGCGTTGCAGTTGCTCGATGATGGCCCGGTCGATTTGGTCGAGAGCATTCACTGGCCGGTTCATACGACCACGAATACTGCCGCTTCCTGACCGCTGATGCAAGGGAATCCGTGGCGCGCAGGATGTTCATCGACGGATTCCTTGCGTGTTGACTCGGTCCATGAGAGGGTACCTACCGATGATGTGCACTTCGCCTGACGATGCAGGTCGTGTACTGTTCAGGGCTACAGGGTTGAACGAATACCCGGTTTGCGACGAAAGATGCTCGGGGGAGTGACAACGTGACACAAGTTGCTGATGCCGACGAGCCCGCGATGACCCAACGGGGAAGTGTCGAACTCACCAACGTGACGAAACGGTTCGGCACCATGGTCGCGGTGGACGGGCTCGACCTCGAGGTTCGGCCCGGTGAGTTCCTATCACTGCTCGGCCCCAGCGGTTGCGGCAAGACCACCACCTTACGAATGCTCGCCGGGTTCGAACAGCCCGACGAAGGATTCATTCGCATCAGCGGCGACTACGTGCAGGGCATTCCGCCGTACAAGCGTGACGTCAACACCGTGTTCCAGCAGTACGCGTTGTTTCCACACATGTCCGTCGCCGAGAATGTTGCGTACGGTTTGCGCCAAAAGGGTGTGCCGAAGGCAGAGATCGGGACCCGGGTTGCCGAGGCGCTCGACATGGTCAAGATGAGCAAATTGGCCGAGCGCAGGCCGCGCCAGATGTCGGGTGGCCAGCAACAACGCGTCGCCGTGGCGCGAGCCTTGGTCAACCGCCCGAGCGTGCTACTCCTCGATGAACCACTCGGCGCGCTCGACCGCAAACTCCGTGAGGAGATGCAGATCGAGCTAAAGCTGCTCCAAAGCCAACTCGGCATCACGTTCATCTTCGTCACCCACGACCAGGAAGAAGCGATGGGAATGAGTGACCGAATTGCCGTCATGCTCGACGGGCACATCGAGCAACTGGCCGACCCTGAGACGGTCTATGAACATCCATCGTCGGCCTTCGTGGCCGGTTTCATCGGTCGCAACAACTTCTGGACGGGCGTGTCGAACGGCTCCGGCGTTCGCGCCAGCGATGGCACCATTTTTGTGTCCACCACGCCTGAGGAGCGGGTGCAGCAGGGCACACAGGCCCTCGCCGCGATTCGCCCCGAGTGCATCCGGCTGAGTGCCAGCAACCCTGGCCTCGACGTGAATGTGATCGAAGGCACGGTGGCAGGAGTTTCGCACTACGGCGACGTGCTACAATACGTTGTTCGAACGGCCGAGCGCGATGTGATCTGCATGCTGCCGCGCCAGGGAGCGGTTCGCCTGGTGCCAGGCGACGCGGTGTGGTGCGACTGGGACTCGTCCGACGTCTACCAGTTCTCGGCGGATCAGGCCGATTTGGTGATGGACGAGCCCACCGAGGACAGCACTCCGTGATTGCGATCCCAACTCGTCTCGGTCAAGCCATTGAGGTTCGTCTCTGTAAGAAACCGCATAGTCTACCAGCAAGGAGCAACCCATGACATCTCGTCCCGAACCGCTGAAGATCTTGGCGCCGACCAGTTTCCGTGAGGCGTTGTCGCGGCGTTCGCTGTTCCAGATCGGTGGTGCCGCCGCCGGCCTGGCAGTCATCGCCGCCGCCTGCGGCAGTGACGCCAAGAAGAGCGTGGCCACGACACCTGGAACGACAGCAGGAACGACACCTGGAACGACACCTGGAACGACAGCAGGTACGACCGCAGGTACGACCGCAGAAACGACCGCAGGTACGAACGCTGCCGGCAGCATCCTCGGTGACTACAGCAACGTGATCAACAAGTCGAGTGGCACGCTGTCGATGTACACATGGGGTGACTACAACGATCCGGAACTCGTCGGTGCACTCGCCGACTCCGATCTCGGTATCACGATGAAAGTCGACTACTACGCAAGCAATGAAGATCTCATCACCAAGCTGTCAGCGGCAAACGGCTCGAGCGGCTTCGACATCGTGGTGCCCACCGGTCCGTACATCCCGCAGATGATCCAGAAGGGGCTACTGGAGAAGTTCGATAAGTCGTTGCTGCCGAACATGGTCAATGTCGACCCGTTGTACCTCGGCCAGACGTGGGACCGGACCAACGAGTACAGCGTCTGCAAAGACTGGGGCTCCACCGGTTGGTTGTACAACACCAAGGTGATCACGTCCGAGATGAAGACCTGGAACGACTTCATCTCGGTCATCCAAGGCGAGGCCAGCGGGCAGACCTCCGTACTCGACGCCAATGTCGACGTACTCGGCATCTACTTCTGGGCGAACGGCATCGATTGGACAACCGAAAAGAAGGAAGACCTTGATGCCTGCGAGAAGTTCATGGTCGACCAGTTCGCCTCGCACATCAAGGCGTTCGACAGTTATCCCTCCACGAAGATCGCCGAGGGCGCGTACGCCATGTCGCAGGCGTGGAATGGCGATGCCCGCCAGGCGTTCGTTCGAATCGCCGAAGCGGGTGGCGAACCGGCCGACTGGAAGTGGGTGCTCGGGGCACCCGACACCGAGCTATGGATGGACAACTACGCCATTGCCAAAGGGTCGCCCAACCCCGAAGCGGCACATGCCTGGATCAACTGGCTGCTCACACCCGAGATCTCCATCCGCGACCTCAACTACCATGGCTACAACAGTGGGATGAAGAACATCAGTGGTCTCATCGCTGAACTGCTGCCCGAACTGGTCAACGGCGACATGATCTTCTTCCCTGACGAGTTGGTGAAGACGATGCATACCGGTGCCGTCAATTCGGCTCAGGATCGCCTGGTGGAGATCTACAACAAGGTGAAGGCGAAGGCCGGAGGCTGATCGTTCGTGACTGCCGCGGTTGGGCCGCCATCGAAGCGGAGGTGGCGGGTGCCGAAGTTCGGCCTCGCCATCCCTTCGATCGTCTGGTATGCGCTGTTCTTCGTGATCCCGATCGGGTTCATCATCGTCTATTCGTTCGCTGCGAAGGACTCGACCAAACTCCTTCCGGTCGACCTCGGGAGTTTCTCGTTCCAGAACTACCGAGATGTCTTCGACGACACCTTCTTCACGACCTTCAAGGCAACCCTACGAATCGCGGTGACCGCCACGGTGCTGTGCGTGCTCATTGGCTTTCCGATCGCATATTTTCTCGCGTTCAAGGTCAAAGAGAAGTGGCGGGCGGTGCTGCTTGCACTCGTGGTAGTGCCGAGCTTCACGAGCTTTTTGATTCGCACGGTGGCCTGGCGGATCCCGTTGGCACCGAACGGCACACTGTCGAAGTGGTTGCAGGATTGGGGCCTGATCAGCGGGCCGATTCAGTTGCTCGAAACCCAGTCAGCAGTGCAGATCGCTATCGTCTACAACTATCTCGGGTTCATGATCCTGCCGCTGTTCGTAGCGCTCGATCGCATCGATCAGGGCATGCGCGAGGCCAGTAAGGATCTGGGTGCAGGCCGACTCTCCACGTTCACCGGAGTCACCGTGCCACTCGCTGCGCCCGGCATTGCTGCCGGTGCGTTGCTGACGTTCATTCCGATGTGTGGTGACTATGTCACCGCTACGGTGCTAGGCGGCGCGAAGGGCAACATGATCGGGGCGATGATCGCTTCACAGTTCGGTGCGGCGCAGAACTGGCCACTCGGGTCGGCGATGGCGGTGTTGATGATCGCTGCGGTCTTGCTCACGCTCGCCGTGGGCGCCGCGATCGTCTGGCTCGTTCCGCGGTTGGCGCGTGCACTCGGGCCGGCGTTCGCGCCCGTGCGGCAATCGATCTACGAGCGGGGACTCCGCTCGAAGGCAAGCGCGAAGCCACGTCGTCGGGGAATCGATCTCCTCAAGGTCGGTCTGGGCGTCTGGTGTGCTCTCGTGCTGCTGTTCTTGTTCATCCCGATCGGTCTCGTGATCCTGCATTCGTTCAACCGCGGCGGGTCATTTTCGATCTGGTCCGGGCACACCAGCACGGTGTGGTGGGGCAAGCTGTTCCGTGCCGACACCGCGCTCGGGCTGTTGTTTCGCTCGGCCGTGATCATTGCCGCCGGCGTACTGCTGCCAAAGGTCGTTCGGTGGATCACCGGAAGGCAGTTCCGGCAGCTCGATCGGTGGTCCGGAATTGCCGGGTTCGTCATCGCGTTGATCGCAGGTGGCTTGTCCACCGAGTGGTACCGGAAGATCTTTCGCGACGCAGGCATTGGCGATTCATTACGGAACTCGTTCATGGCGGCCTTCGGCGCTACGGTCGTGGCGGTCATTCTTGGCGGATTCGCAGGTATTGCGCTCGCCCGACGTCCGGGGCGATGGTCGGCGATCTTCATGGCCGTCGTGTTCTTGATCTTGGTGACCCCGGAGATCATGGATGCCATTGCGTTGGCCGGTTGGATGGAAAAAGTCGGTGGCCCGTTCAAACACAACGTCGGTCCGCTCAACTTCGGGATCATTCGCTTGTGGGTGGGTCAGTCGCTGTATTCATCTGCGGTGGTCACGCTCATCGTTCGGGCCCGGCTCTCGGGCTTAGATGAGGCCTTGGAAGAAGCGGCGGGCGACCTGGGTGCGCCACCGGCACGAGCCTTCCGCCAGATCACGTTGCCACTCATCACGTCCGCTCTCGTTGCCAGTGCGCTGCTCTCGTTCACCTTGTGCCTCGACAACACCATCATCTCGGCGCTCATCAGTGGCGGTGGATCATCCACGTTCCCAGTTGCATTGTTGGGCGCCACGCGCAGCACCATCAAGCCGTTCTGGGGTGTCGGGGCCGTCGTGCTGTTCATGGTCACCATGTCGGCGCTGGGATTTGTAGCGATTGTCCTGAAGCGATCCGGCGACTCCTCGTCGCAGATCGCCGCCACTCTCACCGGTAGCTGAGCGCACGATGCGAGTGGTTGTCGTTGGTGCCGGTCTGGCCGGACTCCGGGCGGCATCGCGGCTGCGCTCCGCTGGTGTCGATGTGGTGCTCGTCGAGGCAGGGCCACGCGTCGGCGGACGGGTCCGTACGATACGGCAACCGTTTCTCGGGGACCAGTACGTGGAGAGTGGTGCCGAATGGGTCGACAGTGACCATCCGTTGATGCTCGAGCTGCTCGATCGCTATGGAATCGCGTTGTCGGGTGACGGGCAGGACTGGACCACGTTGCGGCGGATGTTGTTCCGCGACGGCATGCTGATGAACCCCGAACAAGTTCGCGCAGCCCACCCTGGGATCGACGGTGAACTCGCTCGGTTCGAGTCGATCTTCGCCTCGATCGCCGATGGCATTGCTGATCCGGCACGTCCCGACCTGCACCCAGACGCAGTCGTTCACGATGCGCGATCGGTGTCCGACGTCATTGCCGAAGCAGGTCTAGCTGCGGTAGCCAGCCTGTTTGTAACGCGCAACAGCCAGGGGGAGTTCGCGGCCGAACCGGGTGAGATTTCGGCGCTGTTCGTCGCTCAACAACGCGCAGTCGGCGCCAAACTCGGTGCCACCACATCGCACCGCTCGTTTCGGGTGATCGGCGGAATCAGCCAGATCGCCGAACAACTTGCGGCGGAGTTGGTCGACGTGATCCATTTGGACGAGGCGCTCATACGCGTCGACTGGTCCGGTCGGGCCGTGCAGATCTCCACCTCGTTGCGTGTGATCGAAGCCGACCACGTGGTGCTTGCTTGTTCGCTCGTTCCGCTCCGTGCGGTGCAGTTCACCCCCGACCTACCGCCTGTACTGCGCAGCGCAATCGATGGGCTCGGTTATGGCACGGTCACCAAGACAGCAGTCCAGTACCCATCGCGACAGTGGGTGGCCGGATTTGCCAATTGCGATTTGGCTTCACAGCGAGTGTATGAACCGACCGTCGACCAGGAGGGCGAGGCCGGGGTACTGATGGCCTACACCGGTGGCGATGGCGGGCGAGCGCTCGCCGCATTCGACGAAGAAGAGCGAATTCGCCGGGTCGTGGCTGATCAACGCGCCATTCATGGGCTGACCGATCAACCTCTCGGTGGGTTCTCCCGCGCCTGGTCGAACGAACCTCGATACGGCGGCAGTTACGCCGTCTATCGGCCGGGGCAGATCACGGCATTCTGGCAGGTGTTGCGTGAACCGTGCGGGCCGTTGTGGCTGGCAGGCGAGCACACAGCCACCTGGACCGGGTATCTCGAGGGTGCCCTGCAGAGCGGCGACAGGGTCAGTGCGGGAATCTGCGCTATTTGACGAGGGCTCAGTGCCAGCGGGCATCAGCGGGCGTCAAGGTATGACACTCCGGTGAGTCGTTCCGACTCCGCCCACAGCCGTCCGGCGACGTCTGTCTGCTTGCTGTAGCGCGAACTGTTGACCAGTTCGGGATGTCCGCGGGATTCCCCAAATCCGTCCGGGCCGTAGTACTCGCCGCCTTGCACGGTGAGGTCGGTCGCAGCGCGCAGCGTGGGCAGAGCGCCCATCGCTGCACTTTGCATCGTGAGGCGCGCCAGCGGGCCAGTCAACTTCATCAGTGTTCCGGCATCGCGAGCCAGTTCGGTATTCGAGCCCCCCGGGTGTGCAGCAACCGCCACGGTGGACACCTGGGCCCGACGGAACCGTCGGTCGAGTTCGTACGTGAACAACAGGTTCGCCACCTTGCTCATCCCATAGCGGGACCAGCGGCGGTAGCTGCGTTCGGCTGCTAGATCGTCGAAGTCGATCTTGCCCATTCGGTGGGCCTGGCTGCTGACGCTGACGACGCGAGAACCTTCGGTTGCGACGAGCAGGTCGAGCAGCAGACCGGTGAGGGCGAAGTGCCCGAGGTGGTTCGTACCGAACTGCATTTCGAAGCCGTCGGCGGTGGTGCGTTTCGGAAGCGCCATGACGCCGGCATTGTTGATGAGCAGATCGAGGCGTTCGGTCAGCCCGACGACCGCTGCGGCTGCCGCTCGAACAGAAGCGAGGCTGGCGAGATCGAGCGACACCATCTCGATGTCGCATGATGGTGCTACTGCCCGAATCCGTTCGAGTGCTGCGGTCGCCTTTGCTTCGCTGCGGCATGCCAGCAACACACGTGCTCCGTGCTGGGCGAGAGCGCGGGCAGCTTCGAACCCGATACCGGTGTTTGCCCCCGTGATGAGGGCCGTACGCCCGGTCTGATCGGGAATGTCGTGCTCTGTCCATTTGGCCATGGACATATGCTCGCGCACTTGGCGCGGTGACGCTTCAGGCAGGGTTCGCGTCATTGGGGCGCGGTCCATGGCCGCAACCGCACTAACCTTTCAGTGTCATGCCCCCAAGTACGTCTCGTCAGCGCGCCATCGTCCGCCGGCATCAGCCAGACGGCCCACCGCGTATCGCGGTTGCGCCGCATGGTGCACCAGGGTGGATGGCCGATGCGGTGGTTGCGGGCGGTGGTCATGTCGTGCCGGTCGACGAGGCCGAAGGGTTGGTCTGGGGTGCGCCGCGAGACCCGGGGGCGCTCGAAGCGTTGATGGACGGAGCCGACCACCTGAAATGGGTGCAACTGCCATTTGCCGGAATCGAGCATTTTGTCCACCTGATCGACGATGATCGGTTGTGGACCTGCGGGAAGGGCGTCTACGCCGAACCCGTCGCTGAACTGGCTCTCGGGCTCGCACTTGCCGGCATGCGTGGCGTCAATCACTTCATCCGCGCCAGCGAGTGGAGCCCGCCGCGTGGCCGCAATCTCATGGGCGCCAACGTCACCATCCTTGGCGGTGGGGGTATCACCGAGTCGCTCATCCGGCTACTCATCCCATTCCAATGTCGCGTGTCCGTTGTACGAAACCGGATGCAGGAGATGGACGGCGTCGACGAGGTGCTCGAGGCCGACCGGTACATCGATGCCCTGGTCGGAGCCGATCTCGTCGTGGTGGCGCTTGCGCTCACACCCGAGACCGAGGGAATGCTGTCGCGTAACGAGTTCGAATTGATGGACGACTATGCATGGGTCGTCAACGTGGCGCGTGGCCGCCATATCGTCACCGACGATCTGGTGTGGGCGTTGGAGAACAACGTCATCGGCGGTGCCGCGCTCGATGTGACCCACCCGGAACCGCTACCGGCCGGCCATCCGCTGTGGACCATGCCGAATTGCATCATCACTCCCCATGTGGGCAACACGCCGGAGATGGCGGTTCCGTTGCTGTCCGAGCGGATTACGGCCAATGTGCGCCGCTATGCACACGGCGACGAACTGATCGGTCCGGTCGACCACGACCTAGGGTACTGAGGGTGAGCCAATCGGGCCGGCTCGAATCACGTGAGGCGTTGTCGGGACCGGCACCGGAGTATTGGCGCACCGGGGGCACGACGACCGAGTACCCGCACGTGAATGGGCGGATCGTCGAAGGCCCGTGAATCACTACGACCGATTGCGCATCGGCCGCGCTGCTGCGGCAACGGAGATTCGCGTTGCCTATCGTCGTGAAGCGCGTCGAGAACATCCAGATCGTCATGGCGAGGTGTCATCGGGCGCAATGGCCGCTGTCAACGAGGCCTACCGGGTGCTTGGTGATCCAGGTCGTCGTGCCCGGTATGACGACGAACTCGATGAAGCATCACCCCATCCATCGACCGGTCACCCGACGAGCGTGCCTTCGCCTGACCGTCCGTGGCACACGGGTATGGCAGATGCTGGCGGCGCGGCGACTTCCGCTTCCTACCAACCAGCCCGGTTCCCGTGGCGGTTCATGCTGTTCCTGGCCTCGGTCGGCATCGCAATCGTGATCGTCGGCGCGATTGTGTACGAACCACCTCCCGTCGTGCCGCCCGACAACGTTCTTCGTGTCGGCGACTGCGTGGTGTTGAGCCTCGAACTCGAGGCAACGGAGGTGAATTGCGCCGACCCGCACGATGCGATCATGCAGGTGTTGATACCGGTCGGTCAGGAATGTCCTACCGGTACCGATGCATATCGAGATCATCAGGGGATGGGTACAGCGTGTGTGATCAAATCGTCCGTATGACAACCACCCGTGAACTCGCCACGTTGCCGTTCGGGAGTTGGCCGACGCCGATCACGTCAGAACTCGTCGTGAGCGCGTCGGTTGGCCTTGGTGGCGGTGCGTGGTGGGTTTCGGCCGGCACGCTGTGGTTCACCGACTGGGCTAATCAACGGCTGTATCGCGTGGTGCCCGGCGGTGGGGCGCTGACGGTCAACTGTGGTTCATTTCGGACCGCAGTGGATGGTGGAACCTGTACCGATGGTCGGGCGCGGGCACGATGTCGTCGCAGTAGTGGTGATCGATGCCGAGATCGGCGTCCCGCTAGGTGGTTCGCCCGGCACGCCGACTTGGCCTCGACACTTCATGGTTCTCGGTGCCGGAGTCGATCGACTTCCCGAGCGAAGATGGCCGCGTCGCTCACGGGCTGTACTACGCACCCACATCGGCTACGCATGACGGACCAGTTGATGATCGACCGCCGCTGATCGTGATGATCCACGGCGGTCCCACCGCAGCAGCCCGTCCCACACTCGACATGTCACTGCAGTACTGGACGAGTCGCGGGTTCGGTGTGGCCGACGTCAACTATGGCGGCTCCACGGGGTACGGTCGGGTTTACCGAGCATTGCTCCACGAGCGGTGGGGAATCGTCGATGGAGAAGATCGTCAGGCGGCAGCGCGTTGGCTCGTGTCGAACGATCGCGTCGATCCCGAGCGGTTGTGCATCACAGGCGGCTCGGCAGGCGGATTCACCGTTCTGGCTGCGCTGGCATTCGGCGACACGTTTTCGGTCGGCGCGATCCACCACCTCGACGGCTTCGATCGTCCATTGATCGTGCTGCAAGGTTTGGAGGCCGAGGTTGTTCCGCCCGCACAGTCCGAGATGATCGTGTCGGCGCTCACGGACAAAGGTGTTGCCGTGGCCTACGTTGCGTTTGCGGGCGAGCAGCACGGCTTTCGCCAGGCACCGAACATGCGCCGGGCGCTCGACAGTGAGCTGTCGTTCTACGCCCAGGTGCTGGGATTCGAGCTCCCTATGGCGGAAGCCATCGAGCAGGTCGACCTCACCGCCTTCACCAACCTCACTGCCTTCACCAACCTCACCGCCTTCACCAAGTTCACTGCCTTCACCAACCTCACTGCATAGCGCCATGGCGACGCGCGGCCTCGAGCACGTCGTGAGCGGAAGGATTGACGAGTGCGACGTCGCCAATACGAACGGTGGGCACCACTTCGTTGCCCCGGGCTACTGAGCGCACGAACGCGGCACCCTCAGGTTCGTCCCAGATGTTGATTTTCTCGAACGGTACGCCCAGTTGGCGCAGCCCACGATCGAGCGCCGAGCAAAAGCCGCAGCCCTGTCGCCAGTACATGACAATTGGTGAGGCGGTGGCGAGTTGTTCGTACATGGCTTGCGCTCCGAGTGGGGATACATCGACCGAACGCGGTCAAGTATGCAACCCAGCCAGCGTTGTGCCCATTCCCGGTCGGCGCGAATCGCTACGGTGCACGGGTATGAGCGATTCGCCCGGTCAGCCGCTGTTCCCTCCGCCGCCCAGCTATCCGTCTGGCTATCAGGGCGGCCCGCCCGCTGGCGGGCCGATATGGATGGGCCCGTCATCCACACCGACCACCGCGGGTCGTGCCATAGCGGCGTTGGTGTTGGGGTTGGCGTCGCTGCTGCTGTTCGTCACCTTGATCGTGCCGGTGTTGGCGCTGATCCTTGGTCTCGGCGCAGCGGGGGAAGTGAAGCGTTCCCACGGAGCAAGGACCGGTCTCGGGATGGCCCGTACCGGGTGGGTGCTCGGCTTGCTCGGTATCTGCGGATTTGGCGCTGTCATTGCCGTCGCAGTGGTAAACAGCAAAGGCACCGACAAAGAGACGAGTGTCTTCGCGCTCGAACTGGGCGTGTGCTACGACTTTCCGGAAGATCCGTCCGTCGCTGTCGCAACGACGGTGACGTCGATGACGGAGATCGCGTGCACGAAACCCCATGATGCCGAGATGTTCTTCGAGGGACACCTCAATCCGACACGAGATCGCGTCTATCCGGCCGCTGCCAACGCGTTGTTCTTCGAAGCCGCCACGACCTGCACCGCCGAACCGTTCACCGACTACGTCGGCAAGCCGTTCGACATCAAGAAGTTCGGGATTTTCACGATCGTTCCCGACGCCTCTTCTTGGAAGCTCACCAAGGGCGAGTTCAACTGCTTCATCACAGCGGTGGAGACCGGCGGCAAGCTGACCCAGCCGGCGAAAGGTTCGGGCTGAGCGCGCAGCCGGTGGTTGTCCCAGGTGGACCTGCTAACCTCGGGTCGCCGCTCACCGGGCGTGTAGCTCAGCGGTAGAGCGCATCGTTCACACCGATGAAGTCGGGGGTTCGAGACCCTCCACGCCCACGACGATTGCGAGAGCCCGGCCACGGTGGCCGGGCTCTCGCAAAAGCCCGATCGTTGGCGTTGGGCTGCTGTATGCAGCAGCAAGACGCCAAGAGTCGGGCTGGTGGTCGAACTCAGCGGCACGATTCGTATCGGTAGTCGGCTGACTGTGGTGCGTGTAGGTCTCGGTCGCGCAGGATCACCGAGGTTCGGTCGCCGATCGACGAGCATGCGGCCTCGAACCCCGCTTGCGTGTACTCGATGTCGAGCACTCGGTCACCGAAAACGTCGGTATAGGCGCTGCACTCGTCGTAGGCTCCGCACTCTTCGGCGATCGCGAAGTCGAACCCGATGAGATCGATCGAGGTGGTGCGGTCGAGTTCTGGCGTGTTCTTACGGCCGGCAGCGAGGCCACGGTGATGTGCCGCGCTGACAAGCAGCACTGCGTACGCGACTGCGTCGCTACGATCGAACGGCTCAGCAATGCCGAGACCATCGAACCGCGTCCACGAGTCAAGGTTGTCGAACTCCACGGCTTCGAAACCTTTCCGAGCGCAGACGTCGAGCATCGCGGCCACATGTTCGGCGGCAAGATCGCGCTTGGCGGCGGTGGAAAGATCGATGAGGAACTCGCCAGGCCAGTTGGGGTCGTCGGGAAGGTCGCGCAGCACGACAGTAGCGGGCCAGGCGCCGACCTCGTCAGGGCGATCCACCGTGTCGTCGGCGGGCTGCGTCTGGTAGGCGTTGATGTAGCAAATCGAATACGCACCTTCCAGTGGCACCGAGTCGAACCAGTCGCGTGCCACTACGTCAACTCCAGCAGCCGGTTGGTACGCCTCGGCCAACTGGTAGTCGAATGCCCTCCCCGTCGGTGGTGCCACCCAGCGCGCGTCGGGGGAGTTGGGGGTACCGGTTGCACCGGTTACACCGGTGACGGCAGGGCGTGTGTTGTCGGGTGATGCCACTGGTCCGGTTTCGGATCTGCACCCGGCAATGACGACGAGAGTGAGGCTCGCCACGACGCCAAGCGCTAATCGCATCTATCCATTCTTCACGTTTCGGTCGTGCCGATACTGGCAGCCAGCCCTCCGCAACGGTCATCGGCGCGCTCACCGGCTGCGATGGACTTGTTGGAGGCTACTGTGGCGATGATGGCCAGGCTCTGTGAACGACCGGGATGCTCCGATCCCGCCGACGTCACGTACGGCATCGACCCACCGAACCTAATGGTCTGGCTCGACGCGTTCAACGGACCGCTTGCTGTGCGCGCCGGCGTGCTGTGCCGACGTCATGCCGATGCGATGGTGGTGCCTCTCGGCTGGATGCTCGACGACCGTCGCGAGGCGACACCCCGGCTGTTCCGCGCTCCTGCTGCCGTCGCCGTCCAGCGCCGACCGCGAAAGTCGCGCACCGGTCGTGCGGGTGACGACACTGAGCAGCTTCTTTTCGAACCAGCGATGGTGGCGGCGATCTCGTCCGAGCCGGTGGCCCCCGAGCCGGTCGCTGACGAGTTGTTCGCTGATGAGTCGCTCGCTGACCAAGACGTGGCCGCAGGCGCAGTCACGGCGTGGCAGCCGGTGTTCGACCAGCGCGACGATCTCAGCGGACTGCTGTCCACCAACAGCAGCCTGTTGGCTCGAGCGTTCAACGGCACACCGCGCCCCGACAGCTGAAGCAGGCAGCGCTGACCGCCGAGCTCGGGACGCGCCAGTGGGCTCCACGGCTGACGGAAGCCGTAGAGCCCACTGACACGTGAGGTGGAGTCTGAGTGGAATCAGCCTGCTGGTGCAGTCGCAGGTGCTGGGGTGCAGTGCTCGGCTGCCCAAGCGGGCAACTTGGCGAGCCGCTCGGTGACCTTGGCGAGTCGTTCGTTGAGCTTGGTGATCTTGGTGCCGATCCGTGCGGCCAGCTCGGTCTTTCCCGCTGCCGTGGCCTTGGTCTGGAGATTCGTCAGGTAGTCGATGCGGTGATTCATCTCGGCGATCCGACCGTTCGCGATCTCGGTGATCGTGTCGAGGTTGGCGCAGACCTCGGCGGCGCGGGCGCCCGTGGGTCCGCTCCCGCTGTCGTCGCCGCCACTGGCAAAGGCGGTGCCGCCTAGGGCCAGGGCGCCGGTGAGGGCGAATGCGGCGATTCCGGTGGTGAGCTTGTTGTTCATGATGGGGGTCCTTTCGATGCGGCGTGTTCCGCTTGGTGAGCAGACACTGCGCCCCGTCTATGAGCGAAGTGTGAGGACCACGTGATGATTGTTGCGATACTCACGGGGTGGACGTGATGGCATCGATGGAGGCACCGTGTGAAGCCAACAGGTTGTTCGCGCTCGTCGAGCAACTCACGCAGTACTCGCAGTGGATGCCGCTCGCGCACAGGGTGGTCCAAGCTGAAGCAGGCCCCGACGGCCGACCGGCATGGGACGTCGAGCTGCGGGCGCGAGTAGGCCCGCTGGCCCGCTCGAAGCGGCTACGCATGGTGCGTACGGTCCACGACGCCGAGCGCGGCACGGTCACATTCGAACGCGATGAGCGCGACGGCAGGCAGCATTCGATCTGGATGCTCAGTGCCACTGTGGTGGAAACCGGTGCCGGCAGCCGGCTCGACATGCACCTGCACTACGGCGGCGCGCTGTGGACGGGTGGCTTGATGGAACGAGTGCTTGCCGATCAGATCGCAGCCGGTAGGCAGCAGCTGCTCACTGTCGTGGCGAACCAGGCGTAGAACTAGGCGTAGAACGGCGGGCCCATGCCGCGAACCGGCCGTCGGCTCGGCGCTCGAGTGTGAGTGCCATCTCGAAGCAGTCGCTGAGTGTGGCGCTTGTGAGCGTCTGATCGATCGGACCGCTCGCCACGACGTCGCCTCGGCGCAGCATGAGGACGTGCGACATGCCAGCCGGAACCTCGTCGAGGTGGTGGGTGACGAGCACCAGTGGCGCCGCATCGGGATCGGTGGTCAGTTCGCCGAGGGCAGCGACCAGTTGTTCTCGACCGCCAAGGTCGAGCCGGGCGCTCGGCTCATCGAGGAGCAGCAGACCGGGGTCGTTCATCAGCGTCCTGGCCAGCAACACGCGTTGCTGCTCGCCTGACGACAACGTGCCGATCGAGCGGTCGGCAAACGTGGAGACGCCCGTTCTGTCGAGGCATGCAAGTGCCCGTGCGCGGTCGCCATCGTCATAGCGATGCCACCAGGGTTCGAGAGCTGCAAACTTCGCCGTCATGACCACTTCGGTCGCAGTCAGCGCCGGCCTGATCTGCGCAGCCATGGCGGCGGACGAGTAGCCGATGTGCCGTCGCAGTTGGCGCACGTCGGTAGCGCCCAACTGCTGACCGAGTACCTCGACGGTGCCGGCGGACGGGTGTTCGTAGAGCGCGCAGATGCGCATAAGGGTGGTCTTGCCCGACCCGTTAGCGCCGAGTACCAACCACCGTTCGCCGTTGCTCACTGTCCAATCGGTCGGTGCCAGGATCACCCGGTGATCGCGGATGAACGACACGGCGGTCAGGCGAAGCGCCGCTTCGTGCCGCAGGTTGTGACTCGTCATGACCGACGAACCTAAGCGTCGCGACAGGCCCTGAGCCGACCGTCATCAAACTGCAATGACTGGTATCGTGGAAATGGATGCGGAAATCCCGAGCGGTCATGATGGGGCTCACGTTGTTGTTGCCTCTGGTCACGGTCGGGACATCCCATGCCGACGATGGGTCCGATGCCGCCAAACAGGCCGCCAAAGAGATCGCCGATGCCCGCGACAGCGCAAACCTGGCCGCTGATCAACTTTTCGAGGCCGAGTCGCATCTCGACACCTTGCAGGTACGTCAGGCCGAGTTAGTCGGCCAGGTGGCTGCGATTCAGCAACGGATCGACAAGCTCAGGGTGATCGTCGAGAACGTCGCGATCAACCGGTTCACTCGATCGGGAACCAACTCGCTGCCGTTGCTCACCGGCTTCCGTTCTGCTGGCGAACAGTCCCAGGTCTCTGTGCTCATCGACGTTGCAAATGAGACCTCTGCGGAGGATTTCGACCAGCTCGAGGCGTTCACTGCAGACCTCGCCGTGAAGCAACAGCAGGTGGTCGATGAGCAGGTGCAGACCGAGGCGGCCAAGGCAACGTTGCAGCAACGTCGAACTGATGCGACCGCCGAGGTTGCCCATCTTAAAGTGGTCGAGGCCGACCGTTTGAAGAACGAGGCGGTTAAGCAGGCCCTGGCTGTAGAGGAGGCTGAACGGCATCGTCAACAGGTCGCGCAGCAAAAAGCCGATCTCTTGGCCGCCGCTCAGGCATCTGAGCCCAGTATCCCGAAGAATTCGTCGTCGCGTCCCGGTGGCGATGAAACCGCACCAACTGACGGCGGGGCAAGCGATGGCGATGTCGGTTCGCAGGTTGCTCCCAACGGACCGACGGGCGGGACCGGCGGTGGGCAGACTGGCGTCGGTGGCATCGGTGGTCGTCCATCCGGTCTTCCCGGTGGCATCGGCGGTGATGATTACGGTTCGCCGACCTGGGTCTGTCCGGTCCAGGGCGCCGTGGGGTTCGGTGACACGTGGGGCGCGCCGCGCAGCGGGGGACGCTTACACAAAGGCGTCGACATGATCGGCGAACGTGGCCTGCCTGTCGTTGCCGTGGTCGACGGCTTCGCCCAGCAGAAGGTGAACGAACTCGGGGGTAACACCATCTCGTTCACCGGTTCCGATGGCAACCGCTACTACTACGCTCACCTCGACGGTTGGGCGCTTCTCGGTGAAGTGAAGGCCGGCGATGTGATCGGTTATGTGGGCCAGACCGGCAACGCCCAGTCCTCGGTGCCGCACCTGCACTTCGAGATCCATCCCGGTGGTGGCGAGGCCGTCGATCCGTACCCGACCGTGCGGGCGCATTGCTGATCTGAACAAGCGTTCAGAAGTTGGCGAAACCGTCCGACCTTTGGCGTTGGGTTGTCATTGACAGGCTGTCGCAAAATGTGGGTGCGGTGTGGCGGCACCCCGGCCCGACCTCGCTGATGTGAGTGGTGTGGCGAGCTCGACCCCAGCTGACTTCCTCTCAGCCGCGCGTACCACCACCTCAGCCCGCCGATGTGCAGCCACGGGCGAAGTGACGAACACAACGCGCGAAAATGCCATCTCGTTCTGCACTTCGCGACTCCACGTCGCACTACCCGATCTTTGGCGTTGGGGTGCTGTCAACAGGATGTTGCACAATGCTGTGTGGTGGTGTGGCGGGTGAGGTTGGCCGTCTGGTCGTGTTGTCGGCAACGGTGTCATGGTCGTTGCTGAACTCATGGT
>JANYDH010000173.1 GCA_025359865.1 Actinomycetes bacterium
AGCATCGGTCGCGACGACCGCACAGATGATGTCGTCGGTGGAGGCGGTGTAGGTAACAGTGGCGTAGCCGTCGGCGCCTGTCGTGGCCAATTCGGCGCTCAGCGTGCCGCACTGTCCGTTGCTCTCGACTGCGTACACCGAGAAGTTCACGGTGTCGCCGGCGATCACGTTCTGGTCGGCGTCGGACACCGACGTCGAGATCTCCGACGTGGTCGAGCCGTCGGCTTCCAGAGCGTTCGGGAAGGCGAACGTGAAGACCGAGGCCACAGCCGTTGCATCGTTCGTCTCCTGCGTGGTGGTCGCTTGGCTACTCTGCACGCAGCCGTTGCCGATGCCGAACGCAGCAAAGGCTGCATTGCTGAACTCTGTCTGGGTGTAGTAGAACCCACCGTTGATGACCTGGTTGTATTGGGTGGATTCCGGATTGGATTCGTCCGTCGAGCCGAGAGCTGTGCCGTAGTCGTTGGCGCAGATGTCACCGATCTCGTGGCCGGTCGAATCGACCCACGCAGCAGCGTCGGTGGGGTCGGTCAATGCCTCGTTGATCTCGTGGCTGAGCGTGCCGACCGCACCGTCGGCAGCGAGATCGCCGTTCGGGGCCTGACCACCGTCGCACCCTTCTTCCTCGTACGGCTCGTTGCCGTACACGATCATGTTCGCACCTTCACCGTAGGCGTTGTGGTAGCCGCAGAATGACGACGCGGAATTCGATCCGTCGTTGTCGGCGGTCTCGACGCCTGGGGGTAGGAACACCGGATAGAAGTTGGAGATATCGGTCGTCAACCCAAGTTTGCCGGCAATGGCAGTCAGTTCTTTTCGAAGCTGATCGTCGGTGATGCAACTGGTGAAGCCGCTGTCCGGGGCACACCCGTCGGCCGGGAACGGTTGGGTATCAATGACCGGCTCGCCGGCGCTGATCGCATACGAGATGTGCTTGTCGGCTCCGTCCACGGTCTCGTAGTACTCGGTGTTGATGGAGTACACGTTGTCGGTTGCTCCGCTGGCTGCCGCCACATCCGCCAGGTAGCCGTTGATGATGTCCTGGTAGCCGTCAGGAAATGGAGTCGCGTCGTCTGGCGCCCAGTAGATCGGGGTGATCGTGAGGCCCGCTGGGCCGGATGTGTCCATGACCGGTCCGCCCGAATAGACCAGCGGCGGCGTGCATCCGTCGCAGTAGTGATCGTCTCCGCTTTCCAGTCCGGCGGGTGCATGCTTGCTCGCGGTGCGCGTGACGGCACCGACGTGATCGGCCGACGGTGACGCCGACGCGACACTGGCGAGCGCGGCCATGTTCGTCATGGTCATGACCAAACCGACCGTGGTCCAAATGGTGCCACAACGAATCGTGCGCGACATTGCATCCCCCTCAATAGACGCCCGCCGGTTGCACCGTTGTCGCCGGTGAGAATCGTCCCAGCCTAACGGCACCATACGATGAGGACGTTGGTCCCTAGATGTACTCCCATGACCGGACGATCATTGGCCTTAGAGATTCGTGAAAGTGATCACGAACCCGTACCGGACAAAGGGGTTGTCATGAAGAAGCGACTAGGAATCCTAGGAATTCTGCTCATCGTAGTGGGCGTTGGTTTCGCAATCGGAGGTGGGGTCGCCTACACGAAGGTGCAAGCTGGCTACGACTCGCTGCAGGCGTTCAGCCAGGCCCAGAACGTCACGTTGAGCTACAACGACCAGGGTCAACTCGTCGATCGTGGCAAGACAGAAGGAGCGCAGGCAATACTGACGCTCCTCAAGAACGACTGGAAGTACCCGGTCGTTGAGTCAGACCTCGATCCGAACAACCCGCTGGTCAACACCGGCACGGAATACATGTACCAAATGGCGACGATTGCCTTCCACACCTTGAATGGAACCCAGGAAGTCACGCTGACAAAGGACGTGGAGTACAACGGCAAGACCTACAAAGCAGGAACATATCAGGTCGACGTTGGCGGCAGGTACTGGACCGGATTCGACCGGTTGGACCCGCTTGAAGGCCCGGCTCGTGACCAAGCCTGGAGCGGCACCGCCCACGCCCTCATCGCTGAACTCGGCGTCGGTTCGGTAACCTCCAGCACACTGCAGATGGGTCTCGGATTGGCCGCTCTGCTCGGTGGACTTGGCCTGGTCTTCATGCTGACCGGCGGTGGCCTGGTCTGGGCAATGCGTGGCAAGGACCAGTTCGAAATGCCGAACACGGTCCCCGAATCCTTCACGAAGGAACAGACCAAGGAGGTCAAGGAGGTCAAGGAGGTCAAGGAGGTCAAGGAGGCCAAGGTGTCCGACAGAGTCTGATCATCACTGAGTCTGATAAGGACCCAGTCAGATCACGACCGAGTCGACAACCCCGGGTGGGCCCCTCTTCGGAGGGGCCCACTCGGGGTTTTCGGGTTTAAACGCCTACGGCGTGGAACCCACCATCGACGTGGATGATCTCGCCTGTCGTGGCCGGAAACCAGTCGCTGAGGAGTGCCACGACGGCCTTCGCCACGGGCGTCGAGTCGGAGACGTTCCACCCGAGCGGCGCACGCACATCCCACACGTCTTCGAACTTGCTGAAGCCTGGGATGCTCTTGGCCGCCAGCGTCTTGACGGGGCCGGCGGCGATGAGATTGAAGCGGATGTTGCGTGGGCCGAATTCCTTGGCGAGATACCGGTTCACGCTCTGCAACGCCGACTTGGCGACTCCCATCCAGTTGTATGCGGGCCAGGCGACGCTGTTGTCGAAGTCCAGTCCGACGAACGACCCGCCGGTTTCCATCAAGGGAGCAAAGGCATCGGCGAGGGCCTTGTACGAATACGTGGAAACATGGAGAGCAGTGGCAACATCGGGCCAGGTAGCGGCCATGAAATCGTCGCCGAGGCACACTTCGGGGGCGAACCCGATTGCATGCAGTACACCATCTACGCGACCACCGAAGTGGTTGGCGGCAGCGTCACGAGCCGAGGTCAAATGGTCTGGCACCGTCACGTCGAGTTCGTATACTGGTGCCGGTGACGGCAGTTTGCGTGCCGTGCGCTCGGTGAGACTCAGCCCTCGCCCGGCGCCCGTGAGCATCACGTTGGCACCTTCGCGCTGTGCCATCGCGGCCACGCCGAATGCCAGCGAGGCGTCGGTGAGCACGCCAGTGATGATGATGTTCTTCCCGTCGAGCAAACCCATGCGTCTCAACCTAGTCGTTCGGGCCCCGTCGACCGGGGAGGCGAAGTCGGCGCGTCGATGAAGGTGGCCCATAGTGGGCTCGACGTGCCTGTTGTGTAAGGCTGACCCGATGCACATCGGCATCCTCGGCGGAACCGGCCCCGCCGGAAGCGCTCTCGCAGCACGGCTCGCGTCCATTGGATATCACGTCGTGATCGGCTCGCGGTCGAAGTATCGCGCTATGGAAGCGTGTGACGGCATGATCGTGAAATGGCCCGATCTCGAGGGCATGCTCACCTATGGTGACAACCCTGCTGCGGCCGATTGCGAGGTGGTCATCATCGCCACGCCATGGGATTCGGCGGCGACTACCGCACAGGAACACAAAGAGGCACTCGCCGGCAAGGTGGTCGTCAGCATGGCTAATGCGCTGGTCCGCGTCGGCCACGAGTTTCAACCGCTCGTTCCGCCGCGCGGCAGTGTTGCTGCACACGTGCAGGCCGCAGTGCCGAACTGTCGTGTCGTTGCCGCGTTCCATCACCTTCCCGCAACCGAATTGGGGCACTTGGGCGAACCGATCGATTCGGATGTACTGATCTGCGGGGATGATCTCGATGCCGTCAAGACCGTCAGCGCGATCGTGACCAAGATTCCGGGGTGCCGTCCCCTCGACGCGGGTGAACTGTCCAATGCCACGGCGATCGAAGCCTTTACCGCTGTGTTGTTGCAGTTGAACGTGCGCTACAAGACGCGCGTGGCACCGAAATTGACCGGCATCAAGCGTGATCCACGGGCGGTTTCGTGACTGTACTGCACCTGTACGACACGGCTCGTCGTGCCGTCGTTCCGTTCGAACCGGGCCCCGAGGTGCTGATGTACACGTGTGGCATCACACCGTACGATGCAACGCACCTGGGCCACGCGTCGACATTCATCGCCTACGACGTTCTGCAGCGCCGACTGATCGACCGTGGTCACACCGTCAAGTGTGTTCGTAACGTCACCGATGTCGATGATCCGCTGTTCGCGAAGGCGCGCCAGTTGGGTGTGCATTACCTCGATCTAGCGGCAGGCGAGGAAGCCCGTTTCGAACGCGACATGGTGGCCCTCAATGCGCTTCCGATGGCGAGTACCCCGCGCGCTTCGTCGGCCATCCCCGATATCCGTGGGTTCATCGGCATGGTGCTCGATCGCGGATTTGCCTACCAGGCTGGTGGAAGCGTGTACTTCGACGTCACCCGGTTCCCGTCGTTCGGTTCGCTCAGCAACTACAGCCACGAGCAGATGATCGAATTCGCCCGTGAACGCGGTGGCGATGTCGACAATCCCGACAAGCGTCATCCACTCGACTTTGTGCTCTGGCAGCCGTCGCAATCCGACGAGCCGAGTTGGGAGACGATGTGGGGGCCGGGGCGTCCTGGGTGGCACATCGAGTGCAGCGCTTTGGCGTTGCGCGAGCTTGGCACCACGATCGACCTTCATGGTGGTGGGAGCGACCTGATTTTCCCGCACCACGAATGCGAGCGGGCACAGAGCGAGGCAGCCACAGGAGCGACGTTCGTGAAGCATTGGATGCACGTGGCAATGGTGTCGATGGATGGCCACAAGATGTCGAAGAGCCTGGGCAATCTGGTCTTCGTCGACAAGTTGCGCACCGAATGGGACCCTCGTGCCATCAGGCTCGCGATTATCGAGCACCACTACCGTTGCGAATGGGAGTGGGACGACGGATTGATGCCACGCAATGCTGGTCGGATGGCGGCATGGTCAGCCAACGATGGCGACACTCCGTCGGTGTTGGCCGAGGTGCAGGCAGCCCTCGACAACGATCTCGACACCCCGGGCGCGCTCGCTGCGATCGATGCGGCTGCCGCTGCGGGGCACGGTGTGCGCTCCGCGGCCGCATTGCTCGGCGTCGAACTCTGATCAACTGAACGGCGATGTGCTACTCGGCACGCGCTGTTCATTCAATGAACACACGGTGGCCTTCCACCCGACGTTCAAGTGGACTACCCTGGAAAGGAGGCGCACGGCCGTTACCTGGAAAGGGGTGAGCCCCATGAACGCACAAGGCGCAGGAAAGCTGCAGACCCGGTTCCGGCGGATAGCGCGGCCAGTAGCGCGCACACTGTGGCAGTTCGACCTTCAGGGATTCGACCGGCTTCCGGTTGAGGGTCCCGCGCTCTTGTGCCCCAATCACATCAGTTTCCTCGACAGTGCGTTTTTGATGCTGAATGTGCCACGCAACATCAGTTTCGTCGGCAAAGCCGAATACATGGATTCGTGGAAGACGAAGTTCATCTTTCCGGCGCTCGGGATGATCCCGATCGACCGCGGTGGTGGCGACAAGAGCCAAGCCGCACTCGATACTGCCGAGACCGTGTTGCGTCGCGGTGAACTGTTTGGGATCTTCCCTGAGGGCACACGGAGCCGTGATGGCGACCTGTACAAGGGCCGCACCGGTGCAGCCCGTCTTGCACTCAAAGTTGGCTGTCCGATCTTTCCCGTCGGCGTGACCGGCACGCGAGAGATCCAACCACCCGATGCCAAGTTGCCGAAGTTGCGCGAGCCGTGCACCATCAAGATCGGTCGGCCGATCAACATTGAGCGGTATCGGTCACGCATTGACGACCATCTGGTGTTGCGTCAGATCACCGATGAATTGATGTTCGAGATCCGTGAACTCACGGGTCAGGAGTACCACAACGTCTACGCCGGCAAGCAGGCCGATGTCGAGTCGAGCGTGGTGGCCAGGATCGCCCATCAAGCTGACGACCAGAGCAGTTCGCTCCGCGTTCCGGCCATGGCAGGCGCCGGCGACTAATCGCTTGACCAGCAGGGCCCACCGATAGGAAATGCGCCCATCGACGGTGGGTGGCCTGCTCGTAGACTGCACAGCACTATGGCACAGATCACGATCACTCTTCCCGACGGTTCGCAGCGCCTCTACGACGAGGGTGCTACCACCGCCGATGTTGCAGCGTCGATCGGTTCACGCCTGGCAAAGGCTGCTGTTGCCGCCGTGGTCGATGGTGACGAGTGGGATCTCGGTCGGGCATTGCCTGACGGTGCCCACGTAGCCATCATCACTGCCGATACCGACGCGGGCCGACACGTACTGCGGCATTCCACCTCGCACGTACTGGCCCAAGCGGTCACACAGTTGTTTCCAGGCACCAAGTTCTCCATCGGTCCAGCCATCGACGACGGGTTCTACTACGACTTCGACCTGCCCGATGCGCGTACGTTCAATGAGGACGATCTGGTCGCCATCGAGGCCCGAATGCGCGAGATCATGAAGGCTGATCAGCCGTTTGTGCGGTTCGAGATGTCACCCGACGAAGCGTTGGCGCTGTTCGCAGACCAGCCCTACAAGTGCGACATCATCCAGCGTGTCACCGGTGGGGCCGCCGATAGGGGTGATTCCTCCGAGATTTCTGGCACGACTATCAGCGCATACCGCAACACGCCACAGTTCGTCGACATGTGCGTTGGTCCTCACGTGGCATCCACCGGTCGATTGGGTCATTTCAAGCTGATGAAGGTGGCCGGTGCCTACTGGCGCGGCAACGAAAAGGGCCCGATGTTGCAGCGCATCTACGGCACGGCGTGGGAGTCGAAAGTCGCCGTCGACGAGCACCTGCACCGGTTGGCCGAAGCCGAAAAACGCGACCATCGCAGGCTCGCTACCGAACTCGATTTGCTCAGCTTCCCGACCGAGTTGGGTGGCGGCCTGGCAGTCTGGCATCCAAAGGGCGCCATCGTACGCAAGTTGATGGAGGACTACAGCCGCGAGCGTCACGCCAACGGCGGCTACCAGTTCGTCTTCACGCCGCATCTGGCCAACGGCAACCTCTTCCAGACGTCGGGCCACCTCGATTGGTACAAAGACGGCATGTACCCGGCCATGGAAATGGACAACGGCACGTACTACATGAAGCCGATGAACTGTCCGATGCATTGCCTCATTTTCCGCTCGCGCCAACGCAGCTACCGAGAGCTTCCGCTGCGATTGTTCGAGCTCGGCAACGTGTACCGGTATGAACGCGCCGGCACGTTGCATGGCCTCATGCGAATCCGCGGGTTCACACAAGACGACAGCCATATCTATTGCACAGAAGACCAGTTGCAGGACGAGATCGCTTCACTGCTCGATTTCGTGATCTCAGTGCTGAAGGCGTTCGGTTTCGAGGACTTCCAGTTCTACCTCAGCACGAAAGACCCGATGAAGTATGTGGGCAGCGACGAGATCTGGGACAAGGCCACCGAGGCCCTACGGCTGGGGCTCGACCGTTACGGTCTGGCGTATCAGGTCAAAGAGGGAGACGCGGCCTTCTACGGGCCGAAGATCGACATCGATGTCAAAGATGCCATCGGGCGGCGGTGGCAGCTCAGCACCATCCAATGCGACTTCAACCTGCCCGACCGGTTCAATCTCGAGTACGTCGGCGCCGACAACGCGCGGCATCGCCCGATCATGTTGCACCGGGCGCTGTTCGGTTCGATTGAGCGGTTCTTCGGGGTGCTCGTCGAGCACTATGCAGGCGCGTTCCCGACGTGGATGGCACCGCTGCAGGCCCGGGTGTTACCTGTTGCCGAGGCTCATCAGCCCTACGCCGAGTCGGTCGTTGCTCGGATGCGCTCCAGCGGGTTCCGCGTTGACATCGCCGATGCCAACGACCAGCTCGGCAAACGAATCCGCGCGGCGAAACTCGACAAGATCCCGTACGTGCTCGTGGTCGGCGACGACGATGTTGCCAGTGGCACTCTCGGTGTGAATCCGCGCGGCGGCGAGGTCGAGCGTGGTGTGGGTTTCGAGCAGTTCACCGCCCGACTACAAGCCGAAGTCGAACAACAGTTGCCCACCACCTCCTGATCCGGCGGTGACGTCGTGGAACAGGTCGTCGGGAGCTGCCCAGGGGACGCCGTGACCCGCTAACCATGTGGCGATGTTCGTGCAGTCACGTCGGAGGTACTCGAAGCCCTGCGGATTTCCCACCAGATCGATCGCCTGTGAGAGATCGATGAGAACGAGTCGGTCATGATGAGCGAGCACGTTGTACGGTGAGAGATCGCCGTGCACGTACCCGGCCTCGGTGAGCTGGCGTAGTGCGGTCAGGAGCTGCTTGTACAACGCGGCCGATGTCGCCCGGTCTGGGCGAAGCTCGGCAAGCCTGGGTGCGGCAGTGCCGTCAGGGTCGCCGATGAACTCCATCATCACCTCCGTGCCGAGCAGCTGCACGGGATAAGGAACCGCGACCCCCAACTCCCACAGACGCGAGAGCATGTTGAACTCGGCCACCGCCCATTGCTGGGCGATCAGGTCGCGGCCGAATGTGGTGCGCGTCGACATGGCACGCATCTCGCGGGTGCGGCGCAGACGGCGACCCTCGAGATACCCGGCATCTCGGTGGAACATCCTGTGCTCGGCGCTGCGATATCGCTTTGCGGCGAGCAGGCAGCTTTCGCCGCCGTCGACGGCGCGCTCGACCAACGAGACGTCGGCTTCCTTACCGGTCTTGACAACGCCACGATCGGCGTCGATCGCCAGCGGATTGATGACGAGCCATGCGGGGATGGGGCCTGGACCCCGTCGCGCATCGCGGTATGTCGACCACAGAGGTTCGTCGGCGCTGGTAACCGACCCGTCCTGAGATGTCGCGTTAGTCGGGTCGGTGCGGTGATGTTCGTGGTGGTGGTTGTGTTGGGAATCGGATTCCCAGTCGCTGTCGTCGAAACGACGGCGACGTGAGCTGCGGTCTGCAGCCATGAGCGTGCTCCTCGGTGTCAGTGCAGACACCGAAGTGGACTCGGCGCCTATGGGTATGTCAGAACGCGGAGGAAGGGATCGACTTTCATTTCGGCACCCTCGTTTCCGCGCAACACGCGCCTTGTCTGCTCGAACCAACAGACTACACAGGATGTCGCAAATTGCCCTTTGGTGGTGCGGGGGGTGAGGTTGGCCGTCTGGTCGTCTGGTCGTCTGGCCATATGGTCGTGTTGTCGGCAACGCTGTGATGGTCGTCGCTGAACTCCTGCTTGTGCCGGACAAGTCGGCTCGACGTCGGCGACTCACAGCCCGCCCGCCGGACCTACCCGTTGTTGCGGTGCCGAGTCGCGTCGAGTTATCGGGGCTGGCGACGTGAACGTCGACGCGATCGTCCCCGCACAGCCGTCGTGGTCGCTGATCCAGGCTCCCACCACACGCGACTGCCATGCAACGAACGTTCACGCTGCGACGCGAGCGCACTGGCGGCTGGGGACCGGGTCTCCGCCATCGCGAGTTCGAATCGCGGGTTGCGGTGACACGTGGTGGGCTTGCGGCGACGAACCCCTGGCCAACGATGATCAACTTCGTCGAGCACGCCACACCGTTCACATCGGTGAGGTCGGGTCGAGGTGCCGCCACATTCCACCCGAAATTTGCGACAACCCGTACGGTGTTCTTCTCTGAGCACAGGCATAGATTTCGGGTGTGACATCGTTCGAACTGCTGTGGAACGGGTGGCGGTCCGACTACGTCAACGGGCTGGAGGGTCGCCCAGTCGCAGGCGCGCCGGGCAGCCTCTTCACTCGGATCCTCGCGTCGGGGCTGTCCGACGAGGAGACACACATCGTGTACCGAGGCATCTCGACGTTTGCGATCATGAACGCTTTTCCATATTCGGTCGGCCACCTACTGGTGCTGCCATTGCGAGAACTTGCGGAACTCGAAGAACTGTCAGTCGACGAGTCGCTCGAATTGTGGGCAACGGTGACTGACGCGGTTCGGGCAGTGAAGGTGGCGCTCACACCCGGCGGGGTGAACGTGGGTATCAACCTCGGTCGGCCGGCGGGAGGCAGCATTGGCGAACACTTGCATGTGCACGTGGTGCCGCGGTGGATCGGTGATGTCAATTTCATGACGACTACGGCAAACACACGAACGATGCCCGAGGCGTTGCCCGTGACTGCCGCCAAACTGCGCGATGCCTGGCCGGCGTCGTAGCCTGAACACGCCATGAATGACACAGGTACGCCCGACGAACTTCGTGACCAGCTCCCCGACGACCTCAATGCGGCCGAATATGTTGGTCCGTACCTCTTCCCCGACAACAGCCGTCGACGTCGCCCGGCGGTCATCTACGCCGCCTTCGGCGTGGCGTGTCTCATCGCCTACCTGGCGCGAGGCGATGGTGCCAGCGTGCTCATCAATCGTGGTTATCTCTGGGCGGCAGTGTTGTTCGTCGCCGTCGGCGCGCTTTCGTACACGTCCGGTTGGCGCATGCAGGTCGATGAAAAGCAGGCTTTGGTGGCTGCCCAGGGTGCTGTTGGAT
The DNA here is from genome assembly GCA_025359865.1 of Actinomycetes bacterium. Taxonomy (GTDB): domain Bacteria; phylum Actinomycetota; class Acidimicrobiia; order Acidimicrobiales; family Ilumatobacteraceae; genus VFMC01. The sequence goes on from JANYDH010000173.1 coordinate 10,459, forward strand.
TCGCCGTTGGGCACGCCTCAGCGCAACAGGTCTGGCGCGGGATCCGTAGTCGCCCGACATGGCGGGTGCTGGTGTATTCGTCGGAGAACCCGCCGCGTCAACGTGGTCTCGTGCTGGTCGATGCGGTTGACGGTTCGGTCGTCGAACACATCACCGAACTGAACCCAGAGGACGACTGGGAAGAAGTCGACTGAGGGTGCAGGCGTCGTGGCTGGCGGTTGGCGGGGTAGCCTACCAAACGATGTTCGACGGAAAGTTTCGCGCTCCGGTCGATCGGGCGGTCAAGCCGCTCGGTAATGGCCTTCGCCGCACGGGGCTGTCACCTGATCACCTCACCATCGCGGGAGCAGTGGTGGCCATCGGTGCGGCTGTCGCGATCGGTGCTGGCTTCCTGCGTCTCGGTCTTTTGCTTGTGGTGTTAGCGGCACTTCCCGACTTGCTCGACGGTGCGCTCGCGAAGGCGACAAATACGTCGAGCCAACGAGGGGCATTCTTCGATTCGGTCATCGACCGCGTCACCGACGCGTTGTTGTTCAGCGGGGTCGCCTGGTATCTGGCCGACGAACGCGGCCCACACATGGCACTCCTTGCGTATGGGGTGATGGCGCTCAGTTCGATTATCTCGTATGAGCGAGCGAAGGCCGAATCGCTCGGTCTCGATGCCAAGGGTGGTCTGATGGAGCGTGCCGAGCGGATCATTCTGCTCTGCATCGGGCTGCTGTTCGATGTGCTGCTCGTCCCGATCCTGTGGGCGATGTTGGCGCTCACCGCTGTCACCGCGGTCCAGCGGTTCGTCAAGGTGTGGAAGCAGGCTGGCATCGCGGCCGTCACCGCCGAACGAATCGAACTGCGCCGAAGCCGCAGGTTGGGTCGGCGCACCATCCGAGCAACCCGGCGCCGTACACAGATCGTGCGGCCAGAGCGGTCACGTCGTCCGGGCGGATTCGACCGTCCCGGGCCGTCGGCCTGAGCCAACTCGTTGAATACCGCCAGCGAGCGCGACGATTCGCCACGGACCCGCTTGGCTGATGCGTTCACCGTCGGCAGCTATCGGCTCGGATCGATCGCCGCGAGGTTGATGCCGTCGCCGATTGCAGCGGCCACGGCATCGTCGATCGGCTTCACCGCCAGTTTGTCCAGCCCAGCGCGTCGGCAGATGATCCAGCGCCATCTTGGCCGGGTAAACCCAAATCTCGCCGGAGCAGCGCTTCGACTTGCGACGCAGGCTGCGTTCGACAGTTACGCGCAGTACTACATGGAGAGCTTTCGTCTGCCGACGCTGTCCAAGCGGGCCGTCGATCGAGGCTTCACGGTCGACGGGTACCAGCACATCACCGAGGGTCTAGCGGCGGGAAGTGGTGTGATCTTGGCATTGCCGCATCTCGGTGGGTGGGAGTGGGCCGGACGATGGATGACCGATCAGGGTCACAAGTTGACGGTCGTCGTCGAGCCTCTTGAACCACCAGAGTTGTTCCGGTGGTTCACCGAGTTGCGCCAAGAGTTAGGGATGACGGTGGTGCCGCTCGGGCCGGGGGCGGCCGGAGCAGTGCTCGGTGCACTGCGCAACAACGAAGTCGTTTGCCTGCTGTGCGACCGCGACCTCGACCACACCGGTGTTGATGTCGAATTCTTCGGTGAACGGACCACCCTGCCGCCCGGTCCGGCCACACTGGCGCTGCGTACCGGTGCCGCGTTGCTGCCCGTTGGGTGCTACTTCACTCCGCGGCTCAATGGCCACCACGCGATCGTCCGGCCACCCATTCCCACGGTGCGAATGGGTGCCGGCATGCGCAACGACGTCGGTCGAGTGACTCAAGCCCTCGCCCGCGAGCTCGAGTTCCTCATCCGCCGGGCGCCGGAGCAATGGCATTTGTTTCAACCCAACTGGCCCAGCGACCCCGGGTATGCGGTCTGAGACCAAAGGTGGATTCTCAGGCGCCTTCGTTGCCGAAAAAACGCTTCCAGGGATCGCCGTCGCCGGCGGCCTCGGGCAGGTCTGGATACATGGTCGTGACGTACGAGTTGTCAGGAGACCTGACGAAGGTGTCGACCGGAGTCCACGCAGATGCGGCGGCCGCCGTCGGGCCGGCGGCTGGGGTTGAGGTCGTGAAACCGTACTGGGCCGAACCTGGCGGGGACTGAGTCGGCCACTGTTGCGGTGCATACGTGCCGAACGGTGCTCTCGAGTCAGGGCGGGCGACGGCTGCTGTGCCCTCTGCTGGCCACCAGGTTGGCACGATCCAGACGACGAGGGCGACCAGGCCAACGATCACCAGTGCTGCTGCTGCTGGCGCGATGGCCCGAGCCGACACGCGGGCGGCGACAGCGATGACGTCATCGAAGCTTGTCGCCCAGTGACGCGCCGCCGCAACGATCAACTTTGGGATGACGAGCCAGCCGATCCCGCTCATGACGGCCCACGTACCGAAGCGGCGAAGCGTACGACGACGATCGCCAACGGCAAATGCGGCGATCAACAGGAATGCCCCGAGCCAGGCGAACAGCGTGGTGAGTGGCCGCGCCAACGTGCGCATGGTGCCGGCGCCGGGCGGGTGGTACTTCGGCAACGTGATATCATCGACGGCCCCGTCGGGTAACACAGCGGCGACGCCTGGCGCCACAGCAAGGAGGTGCTCGCGGACAGCGGTGATCAGCGCCGAGGTGTTGATCACCGTCGGGCGGGGATCGTTGACACCGAGGGCATTGGCATGCGCCGATCCGAGCGCGCTGATGACATTGTCGGCGATTCGTGGATCACCGAGCGTGACATCGACAGCCGCCTCGACCAGCGGTTGCTGCGTGGCATCCAGTCCCGTTGCACTGACCAGCTGTTCAGCAATCGCGTGCGAGATTTGCGACCGCGCACCGTCATCACGCAACACCTCGGTGGCCATGGCTTCGACCCGATGAGGGTCGCCGACGGTGTGCAGATACGCCCAGCCGGTCCAGGCAAGCGTGCCGCACAGTAAGGCAAACGAGGTCAGCGTGCGTCCAAACGCATCTCCCACCATGTTGGCCTCCCTGCACGTGGATCAGATGATGATGACCGGGTCACCGATCGCCACAAACGGTACCTTGTCCGGATGGTCCGCAGGAGGTCGTTGCTGATCAAGTAGGTGGAGGGATCAACTAGGTGGAGGTAGGCCCACCGAATACTTCCGGTCAGGAAACGCCAGGACCATGGTCCCTACCTACCGGTAGGTAGGTAAGATAAGCTCTCGCTATGATGGTCATCCAGCCTGTCGTCGACACGCCCGATTTCGCACTGGTTCGCACCCGCGAGGGGTCTCTCAATGCGGTTCGTGCCGTCATTCCGTCTTCGTGCTACGAGCGCCCTGTCGGACGAGCCCTGGGCACGTTGGCACAGGCGTTCGTCCTGTACGGCCTGGCACTCGCTGGGCTGGCACTCACCGATACGTGGTGGATGCTGGTGCTGCTCTGGCCGCTGGCGGGGTTGGCCGTCGCCGGACTCTTCGTGCTCGGGCACGACGCGTCGCACGGTGCGTTGGTTCCCGGACGGCGTAGCAACCTGCTCGTGGCGCGGTTGTGCATGTTGCCGAGCGCTCACCTCGAAACTGCGTGGGATCTTGGTCACAACCGGATTCACCACGGTTACACCACTCGTGAGGGGTTCGACTTCGTCTGGCATCCGCTCACCGCCGACCAGTACGCCGCCCTCGGCCGGTTTGGTCGGTTGCAGCATCGCTTCGAGTGGTCGTGGCTCGGCAGCGGTGCCTACTTCCTCCGCGTCGTGTGGTGGGGCAAGATGTTGCGGTTCCGTGCGGGTGAAAAACGTCGTCGGGCAGTCAAGGTCGACAAGGTCGTCGTCGGCACCGTGATCGCTCTGGCTGTGGCAGCTTGTGCAGTTGGCGGAGCATTCCACAGCGGGGTAGTCGGCGCGATCTGGACACCCGTCAAGCTGCTCGTCGTGCCGTTCCTGCTCTTCACCCACATCATCGGATTCACCGTCTACGTGCATCATGTATCGCCAGAGATCCGGTGGTGGAAGCGACGTGACTGGAGCCAGTTCAAGGGTCAGATGGAGTCCACGACGGTGCTGCAGGTACCCCGGTTGGTGAACCGGCTGTGGTTCCACAACATCTTCGTGCACGTCCCGCATCACGTCGACGTGCGAATTCCGTTCCATCAGCTACCCGTTGCCGCAGCAGCAATTGCCTCTGCGTTTCCAGACACGGTGCGCACCGCCAAACTGTCGCTACGCACGTATGTGCGTGCCACGCGCTGCTGCAAGCTGTACGACTTCGATCGCGGTACCTGGACCGGGTACCCCACCGCCGTTGCGACGACACCGACGACCTAGTGCTGCCCCACAGAAGTTGGCTCAACGTCCGGGTCGACTGGGTCCAGAAGGTGCTCTCCGAAGGATACAGGCGGAATCTCGTGACGTTCGGCGTTTGGTTGTCATTGGCAGGCTCTCGCACAATGTGGGTGGGGTTGGCGGAACCCGAACCCGAACCCGGCCGTGCGCTCGCGTCGCGGCGTGAACGTTCGTTGCATGACAGTCGCGTGTGGTGGAAGTCTACATCAGCGTCCACGACGCCTGTGCGGGCAGGATCGCGTCGACTTTCATGTCGTCAGCCCCGACAACTCGACGCGACTCCTCCCAGAAAGGCGTAGCGGGCAGGATCGCGTCGACTTTCATGTCGCCACGCCCGACAACTCGACGCGACTCGGCACCGCAACAACGGGTAGGTCCGGCGGGCAGGCTGTACGTCGCCGACGTTGAGCCGACCCCTTGACAGGCACAAGCACGAGTTCAGCAACAACCATGACGCCTGTGCTCGTAAGACGACCAGACGGCCAACCTCACCCCGCACACCACCAAACAGCATTTTGCGACAGCCTGTTGACAACAACCCAACGCCAAAGGTCAGCCTTGAAGCACGGGCGCCGGGCCATGTGAAGAGTGTGGCGGTGCTCGACGAAGATGATCGTCTTGGCCACAAGTTCGTCGCGATCAGCGATTCGAACTCGTCACTAGACAAGGCCATCACATTCAACAGACTTCTGCGCGACACCACGAGATGAGTGGAGCCAAGGCGACACTACGAGGTTGCCGCTGTCGCACTACGTCGTCGTGGCACTCGTTTCGGTTTGGCCGGTGTACTGGCGACAAGCATCTCGCTCATCGCGTGTTCGATCCCGGTTGCGAGTATGTCGACATCGGGGACCCAGTCCCAGTCACCGGTGACACCAAACGCGATCTTGCGGTTGTACGACAGGATCGCCACCCCGGTGCGCATACCTTGGCTCAGGGGGACGAACGGGAAGTACTCCAGCATCTCGCGACCACACGCATAGAGCGCGGTCTGCGGTCCAGGCACGTTCGTGGTGACTGTGTTGACGCTGCGCTGTGGCAACGTGCGCATGATGCCGACGGTGGCGCGTAGGCCGGCAGCGAGCAGTGCGGGAGGAGCGAAGCCGACCAACTCCGCTAGTGCGTTTGCTGCCGCCGGTTGATGAGAGGTTTTCAGGCCCGCCATCTGGGCGCTGATCGAGTGCAAGCGCTCGATCGGGTCAGCGATGCCCACCGGAAGTTCTGCGATCAGTGCCGACACCTGGTTGTTGTACGTGTGGTCGCCAGCGGCACGCACAGACACCGGAATCAGGCTACGGACCACGACCCCGTCGAGCGCCTCGCCGCGGCCCAACAGCAGTTGACGGAAGCCGGCCGTGACAGCCGCCAATACCACGTCATTGACGGTGCCGCCGTGAGCGGCCCGGACCACCTTCACGTCGTCGAGCGAACTGCGCGCCCACGCCCAGCGACGGTGCGGACCGATCGTCCCCTCGATCGGCAGGTCGGTGTTCGGGCGGAGGAACTCACCCATCGCGCGGGCACCCTTTACGACGTCCGACAAGCTGGTCAACAGTTGCCGTGGGCGACGAATCGATGAACGAGCCCACCTGGCCATCTCGACGGGGCTGGCCAATGTTTCCGTCAGGGCATTACGCACAAGATCGGGTCCGGACGGTTCTGCACTCGGTGCCCAGTCGTCGGCTACAGCGGACGATCCGGTCGGCGACGAATCGAGAATCACTGACATGAGGTCGGTCCCGGAGACCCCATCGACCATGCAGTGGTGCACTTTCGACACCAGTGCCCAGTTCCCATCGGCGAGACCCTCGACCATCCAGGTTTCCCACAATGGGCGGTGCCGGTCTAGTTCCTGCGACATCAACCGGCCCATCAGGTTCCGCAGATCCTGGTCGGAACCAGGTGGAGGCAGGGCCGTATGTCGAACGTGATAGTCCAGCCGAAAATGAGGATCGTCGACCCACACCGGTCGGCCCAGGCCACCAGGGACGAACCGCACCTTCTGTCGATAGCGCGGCACGAGCGGCAACTTGCTGCGGAACAGTTCGACGACATCGTCGTAGGCAGGCGCCGGACCCGCGAGGAGCGCGCAGGACGCAATGTGCATGTGGTTGATACCGTCTTCGATGTGTAGGAACGTTGCATCCAACGGACTCATCCGGTCCATGTCGCCTCCGAACTGCTGGCCGATGTCGGCGTGCTCACCACCGCCCGACATTCGCCCTTCATCTTCGCGCCTGTTGTCCATCGGGCACGAGGGCCCAAGGTCCCATGCCGCTCGACTGACTACGCTCAAACGGTGACCATCGACGCGCATACCTCTGCATCTACCGCTGTCGGGCCGAGCGTCGGCGCAACGTTCACGACGATCCCAACGATTTCGTTCGCCGGATGGCGCTCGCAGAACGCAGACCGCACTGCGTTCGCCCGAGAACTACGCGACATCTGCCACTACGTCGGGTTCTTCACGTTGGTCGACCACGGAGTCGACCAAGGGTTTCTCGACCGGTACTTCGCCGCCATGGAGGCGTTCTTCGCCCTTCCGGAAGAGGTCAAGGCGCTCATCGACAAGCGGAACTCGCGACACTTTCGCGGGTGGGAGCGAGTCGGCGCCGAGTTGACCGACAACCGAGTCGACTATCGTGAGCAACTCGACGTCTCCCGCGAGCACCCTCCCTACGCCCCCGACGTCGAGCCGGCATATCTTCGCCTCGACGGCCCGAATCAGTGGCTGCCAGAAGCCGTGCTTGCTGGATTTCGCGCTCTCGTCGATGAGTTTTTCGCCCGGATGGGAGCGTTGGCGGATGAGTTGATGGAAGTGCTGGCGATAGGCCTAGGGCTCCCGCAGCGACAATTCCGTGATCTGTTCGGCGAACGGCCCCTGCCGTTCGCGAAGCTCATCCGGTACCCACCCACCCCGACGGGGGAGGCAGGTGTGAACGCACATCACGACGCCGGGTTCCTCACGATCTTGGTGCAGCACGGAGTAGCCGGACTGCAGGTTCAGAACGACGCTGGCGACTGGATCGACGTTCCTGCGACCCCAGGCGCTTTCGTGATCAACCTCGGAGAGATGCTGCAGTCGATGACGGGCAACTATTTCGTTGCCACGACGCATCGAGTCATCGCATCTACAACGCGACTCTCGTCCGGCTACTTCCATGGGCCTGATCTGCGGGCCAGCCTCGACGCGCTCGATCTCGACGCCGAATTTCGCGCTGCGGTATCGGCCAGTCCGCGTCATCGCAACGCTGGCTTCATGGCCAAGCGCAACGAACTGATAGCGGGGGAGCGAGGCCCGGCCGGGGCATCCGCCCCGGTGTTCGGTCAGCAACTGTGGAACTACTACGTTCGTAGTTACCCCGACAATGTTTACCTGCACCACCCGGGACATTCCTGATCAGCGACTGAAGAGCGAACAAGGACGATCCATGACCGAGACCACACCAACGCTGGAACGAGTCCGTCAACTCGGGCCGCTCATCGGTGAGCACACGCGTTGCTCTTTTCAGGCGTAGAGGTCGAAGAGTTGTCGGATCGCGTGGAGCTGGCCGCCCGACGTGGACGACATCACGGCGATCGGCGTGACGCCGATCTCGTACCATGCCTCGAGGGCGTCACGGACCTGCGTCGGTCCTCCCGAGATCGTGCAATCGTCGACCCACCGATCGGTCATCAATGCAGGGAGCCGGTCGTGGTCGCCGAGTTCCAGCGCTGACTCGATCGCTTCCATCTCGGCGACGTACCCAGCCTGCTTCCAGTAGTTGCGATAGTTGGGGAGCATGATGTAGCTCGCCAGCGTGCGCCGATGAACCTGTCGAGCGGCCGCCACATCGTCGTCGATCACGGTTGGCACCATGTTGGCGAGTGAGAATCCGCCACGGCGATCATGGGGGATCCGCGCCACCTGGGTCGGCTGGTAGGAGCGAGCGGCGTTTGCCCAGATGGCCCCATCGGCTACCTCGAGCGCAAGGTCGAGCATCTTGTCGCGCAGGGTCGCCAACAGGATCGGCGGGATCTCGCCAGCCGATCGTTTCGTCGTGCGAATGCCGGCCACGTACGTGCGCATATCCGCGAGTGGCTTGCCGGTAGAGATCCCGAGACGATTCATCGCTGGCTCATGGCTGACTCCGAGCCCGAGCCGAAACCGGCCACCACTGACCTCGGCCAAATGCGCCGCAGCAACCGCGACTTCGCCGTGGTGCGAGTGGTAGATCGGCTGGATACTCGTCCAGAACGCGATGCGAGTGGTGACGTGGGCGAGTGATCCGCACAGCGCGAGGTTGCCATGGATTCCTGGGCTGGCCAACCCGGCGAAACCACGTTGATCGGCTTCGGCCGCCAGCTCGAGCAGGGCAGTTCGTTTCGTCGGCACGCCGATCATGGAGAGTGCAGGCAGACGGGTCATGGTCACGACGGTAGCGTGCGTGTCGTGACCGTCGTGCCTCGGGCTGAACCGCTGCCCGAACGGGTGCCTCCCGACTCGCCGATTGCGAAGGGGGCACCGCTATTGCGCGTCGGGATGGTCTGCCCGTACAGCCTGTCGGTACCCGGCGGCGTCCAGCAGCAGGTGATGGGCCTCAGTCGAGAACTCCGGCGGATGGGGATTGAGGTTCGCGTTCTGGCACCGTGTGATGGTCCACCTCCGGCGACGTTCGTGACACCTCTGGGCAACAGTCTGCCTACGTCTGCGAACGGTTCGATCGCTCCCGTTGCTCCTGACCCATCGGCTCAACTTCGAATGATCCGCGCGTTGACCGATGAGGAGTTCGACGTCGTCCATCTTCACGAGCCTCTCGCGCCGGGTGTTGCGATGACGGCGCTGTTGGTGCACACGGCACCGATCATCGCCACGTTCCACAGCGCAGGAGAGAGCGCTGGCTATCGCTATTTGCAACGACCGGTCTCGGTGATGAGCGAGCGCATTGCACACCGCGTCGCCGTATCAAAAGATGCGCGGGCGTTGGCCGAGCGGTACATCGGCGGCGAGTACGAGATCTTGTTCAACGGTGTCGAACTGGACGACTACCGGGCGGCAACACCACACGACTCCGGTGGTCCGACGATCTTCTTTTGCGGCCGGCACGAGGAACGCAAGGGGCTTGACGTGCTACTGGCGGCGATGCAGCACCTGCCCGACGACGTGACGTTGTGGATTGCAAGCACTGGCCCCGACACCCAGCGACTTCGTGCCGCATATCCGGACAGCGAGCGCATTGAGTGGCTCGGTCGATTGAGTGATGCCGACAAGATCGCCCGCCTCAAGGGCGCCACCGTGTTCTGTGCACCGTCGCTTCATGGCGAGTCGTTCGGTGTGGTGCTGATCGAAGCGATGGCCGCGGGTACAGCGATCGTGGCGAGCGGCCTGGACGGCTACCGCAACGTAGCGACTGACGACGTCGATGCTGTGCTCGTTGAACCTGGTGAAGTCGAGGCGTTGGCTGCGGCGCTCGGTTCGGTTGTCGGCGACGCGGCATTGCGTGAACGCTTGACCACAGCGGGCCAACGTCGGGCGGACGACTTTTCGATGACTGCGCTGGCGAAGATCTATGCGTGTCACTACCGGGTCTTGGCCGACGAGCATCGACGTCGCAGTGTTGAGCAGGCGCGGGTATCGAAGCGTCGCTGGGATCGAACTCGTATGCTGTGGCAGTCGTGGCGCGCTGTTGAGCACGCCCCGCCAACTCGTGACCCGACCAAGACCACCACCCGAATGGAGTGAACATGATCGCCCTGTGGATTGTGCTCGGACTCGTGGCCGTATTGGCCATCTACGTCATCGTCTCCTACAACGGACTCATTCGCGGACGCAACCAGGTAGATAACTCCTGGTCGCAGATCGATGTACAACTCAAGCGACGCATCGATCTCATCCCCAACCTCGTGGAAACCATCAAGGGATATGCGGCTCATGAGAAGGAAACGCTCGATGCAGTGATCAAGGCACGCAATTCTGCCATTTCGGCACCGTCCACCCCACAGGCGCAGGCCGCCGCCGACACCATGTTGTCGGCGTCGCTGCGGCAGTTGTTCGCGCTGAGTGAGGCATACCCAGACCTGAAGGCGAACCAGAACTTCTTGGCGCTCCAGGAGGAGCTCACCGCCACCGAGGGCCGCGTGTCGTATGCGCGGCAGTTCTACAACGACACGGTGCTGAACTACAACAACAAGCTCCAAACGTTCCCGACGGTGATCATTGCGAGCATGCTGAAGTTCGAAACGCGTGAGTACTTCGAAGCCGACGAGGCATCGCGAGAGGCCCCGAAGGTCGGGTTCTGAGTACTTCGCTGCTGCCCGGGTCATCCGGGGTGACGCTTCGTATCCACCAGCGACCGTTAGCCTGAGGCCCTCATGTTCGATCTCATCAGGGCGAACAAGCACCGTAGCATCATGCTCGTGGTGGTGTTTGTGGCCATTCTCGCTCTCGTTGGTGCTGCGGTCGGCGTTCTGCTCGGCTATGGGCTCGTTGGCACCATCATCGCCCTCGCGCTCTCTGGCAGCGTGGCCTTTGCCTCGTACTGGAAAGCCGATGCCATTGCCCTCGCCGTGAGCCGCGCCAAACCGGCTGACCCAGAGCAGTACAAACGGCTGCACAACTTGGTCGAAGGATTGTGCATCGCCAGCGGACTGCCCAAACCACGGATCTACATCGTCAACGACCCTGCGCCGAACGCGTTCGCCACCGGTCGCAATCCGAGGCACGCGGCGATTGCCGTCACCAGCGGGCTACTCGAAAAGCTGGACCGCGTAGAACTCGAAGGTGTGCTCGCTCATGAGCTTTCACACATCCGCAACTACGACATCCTCGTTTCTACGCTGGCGGTCACGCTCGTTGGGGCGATCGCCTTGTTGACCGACATCACCATTCGAATGATGTGGTGGAATGGCGGCAGGATACGTCGCGATGGCGACCGCTCGGACAGTTCGAATCCGGTCGCATACATCGGCTTTGCACTGTTGATCTTCGCTCCACTACTCGCTCGAATCATGCAGGCCACGATCAGCCGTAACCGTGAAACGCTGGCCGATGTGAGTGCATGTCAGATGACCAGATACCCGCCGGGTCTCATTGCAGCACTCGAAAAGCTGCGCGATGACACCACGGTAGTGCACGCTGCGTCCACGGCCACTGCACACATGTGGATCGAGCAGCCGATGTCGGGCGTGGGTGACCGCGGGCGCCTCGGCAAAATCCACTCCATGTTCGATACCCATCCCCCGCTCGACGAGCGGATAGCGCTGCTGAGAGAACTATGACCAGGACCCGCCAGATCAGTCGCATCACTGTTGCCGCGTGCACATGCCTCGCCGTGGTGCTTGCCGCGTGCAGCGATAGCGGCACCAAGTCGGCGACGTCCACAAGCTCGCCGGCCACATCGAGTACTGCCAAGGGTGCTGCCGGCAACGACGCACCCGCAGCAGAAGAATCCACCACGGTCGCGAGCGTGGTCAGCGAAACCATCGCCCCGCGCTCGACCACTCCGACCACCGCCGCCGCCCCGACAACAACGGTGGTGGCACCACCGGTGTATCCGCTCACCGGCCTGCCGCTCACCGACGACACCAAGGGCTACCGCCCAGCGCTCGTTGTCAAGATCGATAACCATCCCGAGGCCCGCCCTCAATCCGGCCTCAACGCGGCCGACATCGTGTACGAAGAGAATGTCGAGTCACTCACCAGGTTCGCAGTGGTATTCCAGAGCCAGGACAGCGACCCTGTCGGCCCAATCCGCTCTGGTCGAACGCAGGATGTCATCCTGCTCGGGGCGCTCAATCATCCGCTCTTCGCATGGAGTGGCGGAAACGGCAACGTGACGCGCGCAATCAGGGAGTCCGATCTGGTCGACCTCAGCGCCTCGGTAGCCGGTACACAGGGAGGCTTTTTCCGCTCGAACGACCGCAAGGCGCCGCACAACCTGTACGCCAAGACATCGGCCTTATACACCTTTACTGCATATCTTCAGGCGCCGCCCTTGCCGCAGTTCGTGTACCGCGCCGACGGTGAAGCCTTCAACGGTCAGGCATCGTCCGGGGTCGACCTGAAGATGGATGGCGTGAACGTGACTTGGAAGTGGGATACCGCATCCAGTTCCTACCTACGTTTCCAGGGCGGAAGGCCGCACAACGATGCCACGTTGGGCCAGGTGAACGCCGCCAACGTGGTGATCTTGGAACTCGACTATCGGCCAAGCCCAGCCGATGCCAGAAGCCCCGAAGCCCAGACCGTCGGTACCGGCAAGGTGTCAGTGCTCACCGGTGGCGTGCTCATCACCGGCACATGGACTCGCGACGACCGTCTGAAGCCGTTCACGCTCACCGATGAGACGGGTTCGCCGATCACGCTCACACCCGGCCGCACTTGGGTGGAACTTGCTCGGACGGGCAGCCTGACGCCATTGGCCTGAGCCGCAACCCGGGCCTGCGGATACAATCGCCCGATGAGTTCGAATATTGCGGGACCCCAAGGAACCGGCACCTACCGTGTCAAGCGCGGACTGGCCGAGATGATGAAGGGCGGCGTCATCATGGACGTCGTCACCGCCGGGCAGGCACGAATTGCCGAAGATGCTGGTGCGTGCGCGGTCATGGCACTCGAACGAGTGCCAGCCGATATTCGCCGTGACGGCGGGGTAGCCCGGATGAGCGACCCCCAGATGATCGAAGAGATCAAGGCCGCCGTCACCATTCCGGTGATGGCCAAGGTCCGCATCGGTCACTTTGTCGAAGCGCAGATCCTCCAAGCGCTCGGCGTGGACTACATCGACGAGAGCGAGGTGCTCACTCCGGCCGATGAGACCCACCACATCGACAAGTTCGCGTTCACCGTGCCGTTCGTGTGTGGTGCCACAAATCTTGGCGAGGCGTTGCGGCGGATCAGTGAGGGAGCGTGCATGATCCGCAGCAAGGGTGAGGCCGGTAGCGGCAACATCGTCGAAGCGGTCCGACATCTGCGCAGCATCATCGGCGACATCCGCAAGATCACCCAGGCCGACTCGGCCGAGCTGTTCCAGTGGGCCAAGCAACTCCAGGCGCCCTTACCGCTTGTGCAAGAGATCGCAGAGACCGGTTGGCTGCCAGTGCCGTTGTTCTGTGCCGGTGGTATCGCCATACCGGCCGATGCGGCGCTGGCCATGCAATTGGGCGCCGAAGCGATCTTCGTCGGTTCTGGCATCTTCAAGAGCGACGATCCGTCGCCGCGTGCCAAAGCGATCGTCGAAGCAACCACCCACTTCCGTGACGCAGACATCCTCGCCAAGGTCAGCCGCGGGCTCGGCGCGCCGATGACCGGTATCGGCATGGATGAGATCAATCAACGATTCGCCGAGCGTGGATGGTGATGTCGTCATCGTCAGGCGAGCAGCCCCCAGGTGAACGTCGTTACACCCGCGCCGCAGGGAACCGTCGGTGTGCTCGCGCTTCAGGGCGCATTTCACGCGCACGTCAGCGTTCTGTCTGAACTTGGTGCCCGTACACGCGAGGTACGCACGCCCGATGATCTTGCTGGTGTGAACGCGTTGGTCATGCCCGGCGGCGAGAGCACGACAATGGGTTATCTGCTCGGCACCGCTGAGCTGTACGACCCCATCCAACGCAGGCTCGACACGGGGATGCCTGTGTTCGGTACGTGCGCCGGGATGATCCTGCTCGCCTCCAAGGTGCTCGACGGTCGCGTTGGTCAGCGCGGCTTTGGCGCGATCGACATCGCCGTGCGACGCAACGGATACGGCCGCCAGGTCGACAGCTTCGAGCGCGACATCGAAGTCGTCGGGCTCGACGACCCATACCATGCGGTCTTCATCCGAGCACCCAAGGTGGAGTCTGTCGGCGCTGACGTCACGGTGCTCGCCATGGACGATGGGGTGCCGGTACTGGCACGCCAAGGCAGTGTGCTCGTGGCATCATTCCATCCTGAACTCACCGACGACCATCGTCTTCACGCGATGTTCCTCCGGATCGTCCATACTGCTACGGCAACCGCCGCCTGAACCACCTCGTGTGAGGAGCGCATCACCATGTCCGGCCACTCCAAATGGGCAACGATCAAACACAAGAAGGGCGCCGCCGATCAGGCGCGAGCCAAGGTGTTTGCGAAGATCGCCCGACAACTCGAAGTAGCGGCTCGCGATGGCGGCGGTGATCCCTCCACGAACGCCACCTTGCGCACGATGGTGCTCAAGGGCAAGGCCGCGTCGATGAACAACGATCTGATCGATCGGGCGATCAAACGGGGTACCGGCGAGGCGGGCGGTGGTACGTATGAAGCCATCACGTACGAGGGGTACGCACCGGGTGGGGTTGCGCTCCTCATCGACGTGCTCACCGACAATCGCAACCGCAGCGGCTCCGACGTACGTAATGTATTTTCCAAACTCGGAGGCTCGATGGCCGAGCCGGGAGCAGTGAGTTGGCAGTTCAGCCGAAAGGCCATTCTCATCGCCAGGGGCAGCGAGGACGAGGTCATGATGGTGGCGCTGGAGGCAGGCGCCGAAGACATCGCCGATGAGGGCGACGGCACGTGGCGCATCACTGCCGAACCATCGTCGCTGCATGATCTCCGCGACGCAATTCTTGCGGGCGGCATCGAGGTGGTGTCAGCCGACACCACGATGGTTCCGTCACTGATCGTCGAGGTCACCGATGTGACTGATGCAAAGAAGGTGCTGCGAATTATCGATGCGCTCGAAGACAATGACGACGTGCAAGATGTGTACGGAAATTTTGATATCAGCGACGAGATCATGGAGGATCTAGACGCATGAGCCTGTCGATCGGCGATCAAGCCCCGGATTTCACGCTGCAAGGCACCGGCGGCGAGT
>JANYDH010000177.1 GCA_025359865.1 Actinomycetes bacterium
ACCAAAGCTGGTGGGCTTGGGCTTGGGCTTGGGGAGAGGGCCGTTGAAGCTGAGCCGGATGCCGGATGCCGGATGCCGGATGCCGGGAAAGGAGTTCGTTCTGGGTAGGCCATCGAAATGCGCAGCGCTTTGCGCATCCCCGCACACCAGCACTGGTTCTGGACGGAACGCTGGCAACGGATGGAGCCTGCCCCCGGCACCGACTTCGAATCCGGGCGACCGGAATCGTTCAAGGCTGACTACTGGCGTCTCGGTGCATCGGGGAAGGAACGATTCGAGGAGGCTTCCATCGAGTTCTCCGTGGCAAGCAACCGTTGGCTACTTGGGCCTGGAACGGAGCGGCCGGTCGTCACCTGGGCCGCCCGTTTCAGCCGCCGACTCGCGAGATGGGTCCGCACTCGTGAGGTGCGGGATTCGTCAGTGGACAGCCAAGGGGTTGTGCCAGCGCAGGCCGGGAAAGCGGGCGAAGTCGGTATCGGCTGACCAGAGTTCGAGGCCGTGCTCGATCGCCAGCGCCGCGAGCAACGCATCGGGCACCAAGTTGGCGGTGATGTTCAATTGCCGGGCGAGGTGGCCGTAGGCGCGGGCGGTCGCTTCTGTGGCTGGGGGAATCCAGGTGATATCGAGCGCCAGCCACTGTTCGACCCACCCCCATGCCTCCTCGCCGGTCATTGGTTGGGAGGACGCTCGCGGGTTGGTGGCGATTCGTACGAACGCTCCGATGGTCTGCCAGGGCAACGCAACGCGTCGTCGGCCGTTGAGTGCATCGACGAGCACGCTCTGCGCCGATGGACCGAGTGCGCTCGACGGATCGATGGCGTAGAGGAGGATGTTCGCATCGAGCAGCATCAGTGATCCGGCTCGTCCAACATCTCGAGCACCTCGGCGACGTTGGTGATGTCGATCTTCAACCCCAGCGGACGCGGGTTCATGGTGTACGGCGCCTGTTGCTTGGCGGGCACCATGCCGCGTCGCGCAAGGGTGTTGACGGCCTCGCTCAGCCCGAGTCCGGTGGCGCGGCGGAGACGCTCGACTTCGGCCTCGACGTCTGGGTCGAGGGAAACGGTAGTTCGCATGTCGACAAGGTTATCGCGCATCATGATGCGCGGTAATTTGACTCTAGATGTCAAGCGATGATTTGGCGCCAACTCGGCTGGCGTCGACCCGGGTCGCGGTCTGGGAGCAGGGCGGCGTGGTCGAGCTCACGCAGTGATCCGGCGAGGGTCAGAACGGACTGGTGGTGCGGCGGAGACGCTCGTCGAAGGTTGCCACTGTTGTGTTGCGGTTGACCGCGCTGGCGATGACACAGCAGCCGGGCATCTTGCAGGCGGTCTCTGTGCGGATACGGGCCAGCTGGAGCGGGTCGATCGGTGTGTCATCGATCTGGACGCCGATGGCAACGAGGTCGGCCCATACCTGGTCGGCGACTCCCCGTCGCTGCGGGGCGACGAGCACCTCCGCCGCGGTGATCGGGTGGACGATCAGCGGCGGCGATGCATCGCCGAGCAGTTCGACCGCCTTGGCATGATGCGCGTCGCCTGGATCGAGGTAGGCGATGAGCACACTGGCATCGACGACGATCATTTGGGCCATTCCTCACGGAGCTCGTCGAGGTAGCCGGGCTGGTACAGGCCCGGATAGCGACCGGCGTGTTGCAGTACGACGTCCCGGTGCCGACCCTGTCGCTCGACGATGGATTCCGCTCCGAGGTGAACAAGGAGCCGCAGGATCTCGGCCCGTGTCGCGCCCTGGTAGAGCGGCGCCGCTGCATCGATCGCGGCGGCCAACTCGTCGGTCTCCGTCAGCACATGACGAGGGCGAGCGGTCGGCATCGTCAAGAGTGTAACACCGATGCAGTCGGTGCCACACCGACGCCCGGGTGTCGTAACCGCGCCCAGCGCAGCGACCCTGCCATGCCCCAGCCCCCCGCATCCTCGAGATCTTTGACAACATCGCCCGCCACCACCCCGCCAACCATTGAGTCCAGGCGAGTAGGCGGGCGACGTCACACAGCCCACCGATCAAGAAATCAGCGGCAAACCCGAAACCCCTGCTACCGATTCCAGCTTTGGTCGTGAGCCGTCGCTCAACGGCATCTCACGACCAAAGCTGGCGGGCAGCGGGCAGCGGGCGACGGGCAGCGGGCGACGGGCGACGGGCGACGGGCGACGGGCGGCATGGTTCAGAGGGACCCGCGAGGCGCGATCCACGTGGTGGGCTGGCCGGTGCGTGCTGCGATGCGGTCGAAGTCCTCGTCGTAGTGCCACACGACAGCGCCCGCCAGTTCTGCTGTCGCAGCGATCAGCAAGTCAGCGATCTTCACCGAGCGATGATGCAGGCCACCGATGTGGGCAAGCAGGTGCTGTACCTCGAGTGCTCGCGCGAAGACGCCGGGCGGGTCAAGGCGGTGCAGTCCCCCGAGCTCGTCGCGCACCTCGTTGTAGTCGGTGGCGCTCCGAGCGCTGTAGAGGACCTCCAACTCGATCTGCGGGCAGGTCGCCAACTCGTCGGCGTCAAGCGCAGCGGTCCACACCGCTGCCACCGCAGCATGTCCGCTACGGTGCCACGCGCTTGTGTCGACCAGCTTGAACATCAACGGTCTGGTCGAGTCTGCGCCAACAGTTGCTCGCCGCGGTCAACGCCGGCACCGGTGCGGATGCGCAGTGCCAGCCGTCGTCGACGATCCGAGCGGGCGAGCTCGCGGAACGCCGTCTCGACCGTGTCCTTGATCCCGGTCGTGCCCAAGATGTGCTGCGCCTCCCGAAGCAGTGCCTCATCGAGCTCGATAGTTGTACGGTGCGTCACGAGTTCAGTATGCATCATCGAACTAACAATGCCCATACCTAGTTCGCCAACAACTATGCATTCGGGATCCGGAGGACCGTGTACGGAAGCCCAACCTTCGCTGGAGGCGCTCACCGTTTGGGACAATCGATGCCTGCTGTACCTCGCCATCAACGTCGACCATGGCTGATCACTGGCTTGACAGACCGTGATGGTGGGGAACGATCGACCGGCGGAGGCGTCATGGTCGAGGATTCCAGCACCACAAGCGAGCAGGTTCAGAGTCGCATACCGATTGACGCGACCGCATTGCCAGTGCGTAAGAGCGCAACACGGGCGGTTCCTGTGATACAGCTGATCGGCCCGAAAGCGGCGCGCAAGGCTGTGCGGCAGCAGTTCGGTCGAGCGCAGTTGTCGGAGCATCACGGCTGGCAAGGGCTTTCTGCTAGTCCGGCCGTCTTCGTCGACGCCAAACGGTTCGTCTACCTCTCGCCGGATGGGGTTCGTACCCTCTGGGACGCAGTGACCGGCGGCGCGCCGGTCGCGCTCCCGGCTTCCAACGCCAGCCCGTGGCCCCTATGCGGACTGGATCCTCCGAGCGGTGATGCAACAATCGCAGAGTTGGCGAGTCATGCCGCCCGGATCCGTGACATCGTCGGCACCGACCGGATCGGTGCCGACTGTTTGCTTCCAGCGGTCTTTGCGGTAGCGGATGCCTCGCGAATCGCTGGGCGCCCGACACGCGTCGGTGACCTTACGAGTGAGGCCGTCGTCGTCCCATCAGTGTGGTGCCACAGCCGGGAGGTGCCGAAGATCTCGCTTGCGATGATCGTGAAGAATGAAGAGGCGGGGATCGAGCGGGTCATTGCTTCGGCGCAGGGTGTCGCCGACGAGGTCGTCGTCTACGACACCGGGTCGACCGATGACACCGTCCGCCTCGCCCGACTGGCCGGTGCTGCAGTTCGGTGTGGCTATTGGGACGACGACTTTTCGCGAGCGAGAAACGAATCGTTCGCCATGTCGCGAGGCGACTGGATCCTTGTTCTCGATGGCGATGACGAATTCGTTGCTGACGTAGCGGAACGTGCGCAACTGCGATCATTGGTCGACCAGGCGGGGCCGGACGCGGTGCTGTCGCTGCTGGTTCGCAGCCCTGCTCCCGTCGGAAGCGACGCCCGGGCGCTCGAGTTCTTCGGTCGACGCCTGTTTCCCCGGACGGCGCGGTATCGCAACAGGGTTCATGAGGCGGCGATGTTCCCTGATGGTCGACCCAGTGTGGAGTTGTCGGTGGAGGGCCCGATGATCGTCCATTCCGGGTATGTCGCTGGCAACGACGCGCGAGTCGAACGGAACCTTCGGATCGCCGAACTGCGCCTCGACGGGGCAGTCGAGCCGAAGGAACGCTCGCTCGCTCGATATGAATACGCACGCGCGCTGATGAACGTCGGGCGAACTGACGAGGCAGAGGTCACCTACCGGTCGGTCGTCGATGCGGCGCCATCGAGTGAGGAGGCTGCATGTTCGCTGCTGTTCCTCGCATTGATGACCAGCGGTCGTGACGGACTTGGGGCAACTACTGAACTGCTCGGCCCACTGCTGCTCGAGGGCGGAAAGAACGCCGTTGCTTCGAAGTGGCTGATCGGCTCGCTGACTCCCGACCATCACGCCGCAATCGAGTTGATTCGCGGCGTTGATCACGTCGACAGTTTCCCGATTATGGTGAGTGCCGCGGAAGTCGGTGCTACTCGAGCGTTTCGCCTGAGCGAGAGCGGGCAGTTCGCAGAGGCCGCGAGAGAACTGCAGCGCCTCGACCGTCCACATCGCTTCAACCAGAGCTGGTGGGTTGCAGCAGCTACGGTCGCAGCAGGAGAGCCTGCCGGCGCAGAGCGCTTGCTCACCACCGCGCTAGCCGACGACCTGACGGAGGCGGCTACAGCGCTCGCCAGTGGCCCGGTCGAAGGAGCACATGAGCTGGCTGTGGCATTGTGGGAACAGTTCGGCGCGATGCCGCCTCTCGTTGCGTACTTCGCAGTCGCGACGGCCCGGTGTGGCTTCTTTGCAGCGTTCGACGCCCGCTTTCGGCTGGCATCAGTAGGACAACTCGACGTGGGTGATCCGCTTGAGCACCTGCTCGAGGGAACGGGCCACGATCCGCTGGACCGGTTTCTGTCGGCGCTGGTGCTCGACTTCGTTTCGGATGGAAAACTGCATCGAGCGTCGCACGAGGCGAGCGGTCTGAGCGATGAGATGATCGAGTTTGCTGTCCGCGCTGTACGAGAGGCTCTGCCCGAGTGCCTCCCGGCCGCCATCGATGCACTCGGTGTAACGCAAGGCCGCCGGTACGCACTCGCGGCTGCCGGTGCGGTTGTGGCGGGCGAACCGCTCGCAACCCATGGGTGACCATTGGGTGATTGCGCTCAAGGTTTGCTGACAACGACGAAAAGTCAGAACCATCAAGTCTGCCCACGAGGGTCAGACCCACGGATTGGGACTGTCAGAAGAACCCCACACGGAGGTAGGGAATAATGCGTATCAACCAGAACTTGATGGCGAACAACGCCTCACGAAATCTGTCCAACACGAACGTGATGTTGGGCAAGAGCCTCGAGAAGCTGTCGTCTGGCTTCCGGATCAACCGTGCGGCTGATGACGCTGCCGGCTTGGTCGTCAGTCAGGGCTTGCGAGCCCAGATCGGTGGCTTGAAGCAAGCTGCTCGTAACGCTCAAGACGGTATCTCGGTCGTGCAGACGGCTGAAGGTGCATTGAATGAAGTGCACACGATGCTGAACCGTATGCGTGACCTGTCGGTTCAGTCTGCCAACTCGGGTGGCAACGACCCTGCGGCCCGTCAGGCCGCTCAGGCTGAGATCACGGCGTTGGCGACCGAGATCGACCGGGTGTCGAGCCAGACCCGGTTCGGGAACACGAAGTTGCTCGATGGCAACTACGGCGTGACCAATGCTCAGATCACCGGTACGTCAGCGGCGACGTTCACGACGGTGGCGGCCAGCAGTTTCACCCTGAACATCAATGGTTTGGGTGCGGTGACGGTCAACATTGGTTCCAGCGGTGGTGCAGTGTCGGGTGCGACAGCAGCATCGAACGTGCAAGCAGCGATCAACTCGGCGCTGTCGGCATCGGCGACCCCGGCAGTCCAGGCGTTCGCCGGCAAGGTGACTGTGTCAGCAGTTGCGGTGGCCAACAGTGCGAACACGTCGTTGAAGATCGACGTGTCCGGTCTGACGAACACTCAGTCGTTCACGTTGACCGACAGCACCAACGCCCCGTTGGCTGCGCTCGGTCTCGGCGGTGCGATCACGGCCGCAGCAGGTACCGGTGGAACGTTCCAGATCGGTGCGAACGCGAACGAAACCGTTGGGTTGTCGATC
>JANYDH010000008.1 GCA_025359865.1 Actinomycetes bacterium
GGGCGTGGTGGAAGTCTGCATCAGCGACCACGACGGCTGTGCGGGCAGGATCGCGTCGACTTTCATGTCGCCAGCGCCGATAACTCGACGCGACTCCTCCCGGAAAGGCGTTGCGGGCAGGATCGCGTCGACTTTCATGTCGCCAGCGCCGATAACTCGACGCGACTCGGCATCGCAACAACGGGTAGGCCAGCGGGTGGGCTGTCAGTCGCCGGCGTTGAGCCGACTGCTGTGGCACAACCACGAGTTCAGCAACAACCATGACACCGTTGCCAACAACACGACCAGACGGCCAATCTCACCCGCCACACCATCAACCAACATTTTGCGACAGCCTGTTGACAACAACCCAACGCCAAAGATCAGCCCGAAAGCACGAGTGCCGGGCCATGTGAAGGGTGTGGCGGTGCTCGACGTACGTCTTGGCCACGAGTTCGTCGCCGCAAGCTGACAGTGAGATGGCTCGGCTGGGGCCTATAGCGGCCGCCCCGCTACGGTTCATCCTCATACATCCACGTTCCTGGGGGTTCCTCACTATGGCTGACATCACGCTCGAGGCGTTCGAGACCGAAGTCTGCAACTTCCTCGACGCGAACGCTCAGAAAAAGGAAGCCGAAAAGAAGTTTGTCTGGGGCGAAGGTTCCGACAAAGTGGCGATGTTCGAGGAGAAGAATCGCGACGACGAGTTGGCCGACGTCAAGAAGGCATGTGCGTGGCGGACAGCCAAGTTCGATGCGGGATTCGGATGGATCACCGGACCGAAGGCGTACGGCGGACGTGAGCTGTCGAGCGCGTATGAGCGCCTCTACAACACCGTCGAGAACCGCTATCAGGTAGCCAACCAGGGCGTGTTCACGATCGGCCTCGGCATGGTTGCACCGACCATCCTCGCTCACGGCAGCGAAGCCGCCAAAGACCTGTACCTGCACCAGATGTACCGCGGTGACCTGGTCGGATGCCAACTGTTCAGCGAGCCCGGTGCCGGGAGCGACCTGGCCAGTCTGCAGACCAAGGCCGAACGCGACGGTGACGAATGGGTCATCACCGGGCAGAAAGTGTGGACCACCGGTGCCCACTACAGCGACCTGGGCGAGATCATCGCTCGTACCAACCCTGACCTGCCCAAGCACAAAGGTCTCACCGGATTCATCGTCGACATGCGTGCTCCCGGCGTCGAGGTACGGCCGCTCAGGCAGATGACCGGCGGAGCCAACTTCAACGAGGTGTTCTTCAGCGAGGTCCGCGTACGTGATGACCACCGTCTCGGCGACGTGAACAACGGCTGGAACGTAGCGCTCACCACGCTCATGAACGAACGGGCCACCATCGGCGCCGGCGGTGGCGGCGGCGGTGTCAACCTCTATGCGCGGGTGATCGAGATGGTCAAGTTCTACGGGCTCGACAGCGATCCGATCGTCCGTAACGAGTTGGCCAATCTGATCATTCATCAGAAGGTGGCCGGGTTCAACAACCAGCGGGCGATGGACAAGATCAAGGCCGGACAATTGCCCGGACCGGAGATGAGCATCGCCAAGTTGGCCGGCACACTGAACTCGCGACGGTTGGGCGACTTCGTCTCGAAGGTGTTGGGCCCGAAGTTGATCGCCGATTCCGGCGAGTGGGGCACCTACGCCTGGCATCAGCTCATCCTCGGCACGCCCGGTGGACGAATCGCCGGCGGCAGCGACGAAGTGATGCGCAACATCGTCGGTGAACGGGTACTCGGCCTGCCAAAGGACGCCGGCATCGACTCGGTCTCACCGTTCCGCGATCTGAAGGTCGGTACCCAGAAGTCCTGACTACCGATCAGCGGCGGACTCCCGAACGCCGCCGGGTGGGTTCTATCAGATTTGGCGATAGCGTCGTACGGGCTGTTCATAAGAACAGATCACGTTGGTAGCTCCTTGTTCGAGGGCCCTGTCACAGGGCGACGGTTGCAAACGTGCCTCACCGCCCCTTGAGGGCCGAACAAGAGAGACAACATGACTACTTCCTTTGCCGACCTTGGCGTGTCCGCGCGCATGACCGAGGCGTTAACCGCCAGCGGCATCACCGAGGCGTTCCCGGTTCAAGCGATCACCCTGCCCGATGCACTTGCGGGCCGCGACCTGTGTGGTCGCGCACCGACTGGTTCGGGCAAGACCCTCGGGTTCGCGATTCCGATGATGATGCGGATCAGCCAAGCGACTCCCAACCGCCCAACCGGGTTGGTCCTCGTGCCCACCCGCGAACTAGCCGAACAAGTGCAGCGGGCTTTCGTGCCGCTCGGCCGGGCTGCATGGCGGTTCGTGCAAGCCGTATACGGCGGAACCCCAATGTCACCCCAGATCCACTCGCTCCGCAAGGGCGCTTCGGTCGTGGTGGCCACCCCGGGCCGCTTGCTCGATCTAATCGAGCAAGGCCACTGCGACCTCAGCTGCGTCGAGGTGCTCGTGATCGACGAAGCCGACCGCATGGCCGACCTCGGGTTCATGCCCGATGTGCGCCGCATCCTCGACATGACCCCAGCTGAGCGTCAGACGATGCTGTGGTCGGCCACACTTGATGGCGATGTGAACGAACTCATCAAGGACTACCTCAAGGATCCGGTACGCCACGATCTGGTCGGCGAGGTCGTGCAGGGCAACGTCGAACACCGATTCGTCGTCACGCCGGCGATGGAGCGCGTGGAAGCAACCGTTGAGCTGATGTCGACCCATGAGTCGGCCGTGGTGTTCGTGAAGACCCGCTTCGGTGTCGACGACGTCACCGCTGCGCTTATGAACGCTGGCGTCCGAGCCGGTTCGTTGCATGGCGCGCGTACCCAGGCCGCCCGCCAACGCACGCTCGATGATTTCAAGCGTGGCAAGGTGCAGGTGTTGGTCGCCACCGATGTGGCCGCCCGCGGCATCCATGTTGACGATGTCAGCCTGGTGGTGCATTACGACCTTCCCGACAACGACAAGGACTACCTGCACCGCTCGGGCCGCACCGGCCGCGCCGGACGCGACGGCAAGGTCATCGCGTTCGTTCCGCCGAGCCGCCAGCGGGTCGCCAAGCGACTGGTGGAAACCATTTCCTACGACATCATCTGGGATCAGGGTACGACTCCCGCCGACCGGGCACCCCGAGGTGACCGTCCGGCTCGCACCGAACGGCCCTCCTTCGGCGAGCGTTCCGGCCATGCAGACCGCTCCGGCCAGCGCGACAACCGGTTCGAGTCACGTGGCGAGCGGCCCGCATACGGCAACCGCCCCGCCTACGGCAACCGCGACTCACGCCCCACCGGCGACCGACCCGCATACGGCAACCGCGACTCACGCCCCACCGGTGACCGCCCCGCCTACGGCAACCGCGACTCACGCCCCACCGGCGACCGCCCCGCCTACGGCAACCGCGACTCACGCCCCACCGGCGACCGACCCGCATACGGCGACCAAAACGCACGCCCTGGCCAGGACCGTTCGTTCAGCAGTGACCGACCGCGTTCAAATCGGCCGTCGAGCACGTCGACCGCCGAGACCGGTCGTCGCACCGGCGGCTCAGCGGCAGCCGGCGGTTTCCGCCGGGCGCCGGGCCGCTGAACTCTGCTCAGTCGACCTTTGGCGTTACGCTGTCGTAGACAGCAGCCCAACGCCAAAGGTCGGCGCTTTCGCCCGCCCAACGGGTGAGGTCCCGGCGTTCGATTGCAGCTGCAATGAGATCAGGGAATGCGTCGGGCGTGCACGCAAACACAGGGATATCCATCGCGGCCAACGATGCGGCGGCGCAGTGGTCGTAGGCGGGGGTGCCTTCATCACTGAGCGCCAACAGGGCCACACAACGCACACCGCTTCGAGACATCGCTCCGACACGGGCCACGAAGTCGTCTCCGGGCGAACCCTCGAACAAGTCGCTGATGAGCACGAACACCGTGTCCTGCGGACGGGTGACGAGTGACTGGCAGTACGTCACAGCGCGGGCGATGTCGGTGCCGCCGCCCAACTGCACCCCGAACAACACGTCGACCGGATCGGTCAGCACTTCGGTGAGATCGGCGACGGTGGTGTCGAATGCGATCAGTCGGGTGCGCAGCGACCGGATCGATGACAACGCCGCCCCGAACACGCCTGCGTACACCAGGCTGTCGGCCATGGACGCACTCTGGTCGATCGCAATGATGAGCTCGCGCCGAAGCCCGGTGCCGAGCCGCGAGTATCCGATCAACTTCTCGGGGATCACCGTCTTGATGCTCGGTTGGTAGTGCACCAGATTGGCCCGCACCGTGTGCTCCCAGTCGATGTCGGCATGTCGCGGTCGAGTGGTGCGCGCCGACCGGGCCAGCGCACCGCTGACCGCCTGCAGTGTGGGACGGCCCAATCGCTCCTGAATGCGAGCCACCACCTTGGCCACCACGATCCGAGCGGTGGCCCTCGTGGTATCGGGGAGCAGGTGCTGCAGCGCCAACAATGTCGTCACCAGGTGGACATCGGGCTCGATCGCCTCGAGGACCTCCGGCTCCAACAACAGTTGTTTGATATCGAGCCGCTCGATGGCATCGCGTTGCATCACCTGAACGACACCGCTCGGAAAGTACCTGCGAATATCACCCAGCCACCGGGCGACCGAGGGCGCTGAGGCGCCCAAGCCACCGGCCCGGCGCCCACTACGGCCGCGCGCTGACCCCGGCGGGGGCGCATCGTAGAGCGCGCTGAGCGCAGCATCGATCCGCTGATCGTCACCTTGCAACTGAACCGCGGTGCCGTCGGGCTGTTCGACATCGCCGGCGCCGAGTAGGAGACGCCACCGGCGAAGCCGCTCACCCTCTGGTACGCGAGCGTGTACGTGAACGTGTGGCTGAACGAGTACCTGATCGCCTACTTCAGCGATCGGCTCGCCGCTCATCGGCTGATACCGAGTAGATGTCCGACCGTGATCAGCGCCGCAGCGGAACGCTCGGAGTCGAGCTCGAACCTGCCACGACGTGTGCCAGGCGCCTCGCCAGTACGCACCCGCTCGCCGATCACCCGGCGTTCAGCGGTGTCGAACCCGCCGAACGTGCGCCGCAACAACGGGAGCACCTCGGCGAACGAATCACCGGGCAACGACGACAGCCATCGATCGAGGAGACCCAGCAGTTGTGGATCGTGAGCGAGCACGGCGCCTGATGAGCCGAGGAATCCCTCGACGAACGCCGCCGATTCGGATGGTTCGATGCCACGCGATAGCGCCCTCGACCATCGCCGTTCGACCACGTCGGAGTCCATGAGTTGGCTGTCGGCCAGCAGCCTGGTTGCCAGACCCTGCACATGGCCCGGTAGCCGGTTACCTTCGACAAGGGCGGTCAGCCCACTGTGGAACGCGGCAAGTTGGCGGCGGTCGGTGAGGAGCGCGAGCGCTGATTGACCGTTACGGAGCAGTCGGGCGAACTGGCGGGCACCGTCGTTGTCGAGACCAGAGCAGGCCATGGCGAGCCCGGCGGCGATGCGGCCGACGATGCTGTGCACGACAGACTCGAGCGAGGTCGCGTCGGTGCTGCGCACATCGCCGTATCGCACGGTGCGCGCTAGCGGCGGAAGCGCTTCGAGTAGTCGGGCGACATCGTCGGCGATGGCCGCCCGCTCGGCGACAAGGGCGACCATACCGGGCACTGCGTCGTGGAGGCCGGCAAGTAGCGACGCCTCGAGCAGCGACGTGAGTTCGCCGATGGTGTCGGCTGCCAGAGCATCTTGTGAGAGCGCCGCCGATGCTGCGGCTTCCACGGTGGTGCCGAGCGCAGCGCGTTCGATCAGCCGTACATCGAGTTCAGGTTCCCAACGCAACTGCCACGTCTCACGGAACGTGCCCGTGGAGCCACGGCCTTCGGAGGGAATGCCCCACGACACATCGAGTACGAGCAGTCGGTGCAGCAGTTGGGATCGCTGGAGGTCGAGTGACTTGCGAAGATCGAGTTCGAGACTGCGCACGCCAGCGGCGGGCTTGAGCCGGCACCGGCGTTGCTCGTTCAGCAGGTTGCGGGCAAGCGGCACCATCGGAGTTGCGGTCGGAACCCGACCGATCTGCGCACCGACCACGAGTTCGCGACTGATCAACCGCATCGGCGTGTCGGTACCGCCGCCGAGCACGGCGCGAGCGACATCATCGACTTCGCTGAACCCCGGCAGCGGCCGACCGCGTAGCGCGGCAAGGGCATCGGCAAGTCGCACCGCTTCGACGACGTCGGCTGCCGATGTGGGATAGTCGGCGGCACGTAGTACGCGGGCCACCTCGGTGAACCATCTGGCGATGACGTCGGGCCCGGCGTGGGTGAACAGATGGTGGTACCAGCCCGGGGCGGTGACGCCGGCACCGTACCCGGTGGCCGACGCGAGGCGCCGGTGGGTCCACGGCACCCAGGTGATCGCCACCTTCACCTTTGGCAGCGCGCGCAGCACCGCCTTGTCGCGACGCGCAGAGATCGGTGTCAGGCAGTCGGCCAAAGCCGGCACGTGCCAAGCGCCGCAGACCACGACCACGCGCTGAAAGCCGTCGGACACGGCGGCGCGGATGCCGGTACGCATGTGGGCCTCACGCCGGGCTTCAACCGGGTCGGCCAGCACACCGGTCGGCTCGACGACCGCCCGCACTGCCGTCATCGCCTCTGCTATTGCGACGAAGGGGCCCAGGTCGATCACGCCGCCGTCATGTTGTGGAGTTGCGGCGGCTGCTAGGGATTCGCGGTGTTCGAGTACGTCTTCCCACCACCGTTCGGGGTCGTCATACCCTGCTGCGCGAGACAGTTCACCTAACGGGTCGATCGGCCGGCGTACCAGATGGGGGCCGGCGCTGGTACCGGCATCGACGAGCACGCCTTGCTGGACGGGTGGAGGCGGCGCGAGCGAGTACCGCAGTGGCAGGTCGATGAACCTGACCGGCACGCCATGTTGGAGCGCCCACGTGAGCGCGACCCATTCAGGGCTGAAGGATGCGAACGGGTAGAAGGCGGCACGCTCCGGATGGTCGAGTACGTGGCCGAGCAACGCCACCGGAGGTTGCATCTCGGGGTCGACCGCCAGCGCAGCGATGCCATCAGCCTCAGCAGGCCCCTCGATCAGCACGATGTCGGCAGGATCACGGTGGAGCAGTTCTCGCAAGGCTCGCGCTGAGCCAGGCCCGTGATGACGGATGCCACAGAGACGGATACCGCTGAACCCAGCGCCGTTGAGTGCCGTCACGGCCAGGCTGTCAGCGGCTGGCGAGCGAGTCGAGATACTCACGCCAGACCACCGTGTCGCGAACCTGATCACGCACCACCGACGACTCGATACCGGTCAGTAGATCGTCGAACTGAACCCGCCCATCGCCGAGATGTACGGCGAGCGACATGCCCTGCACAATCACCGAAATCGCCTCAGCAGTGCTCATCGTTCCCGACGGAGTCTTGAACTTGATCCGACCATCCTCGCTCTGCCCGTGACGCAGCTCACGAAACACCTGCACCACACGCCGGATCTCATCGGCCGGCGCCGCGGCCGGTGGCAGCGACAACACCGACCCAAGCGCTGCCACACGCTGGGTGACGATGCGTACCTCATCGTCGGCGCTGGCGGGCGTGGGTAATACCACCGTGTTGAACCGCCGCCGCAGCGCGCTAGACATCTCGTTGACGCCCCGGTCACGGTCGTTTGCCGTAGCAATGAGGTTGAACCCATGTCGGGCTTGAACCTCGCCGCCGAGCTCGGGAATCGGCAGCGCCTTCTCGCTGAGCACCGTGATGAGGGCATCTTGTACATCGCTCGGCATGCGGGTGAGTTCTTCGATGCGGACCACCGAGCCCGCACGCATCGCGCGGAACACCGGCGACGGCACCAGAGCATCATGGCTGGGGCCATCGGCCAGCAGTTTGGCGTAGTTCCACCCGTACCGCACTGCCTCTTCAGCAGTGCCAGCCGTGCCTTGGACAAGCAACGTGGAGTCGCCACTGATGGCCGCGGCGAGATGCTCGCTGACCCAGGTTTTCGCCGTGCCGGGTAGACCCAGCAACAGCAGCGCCCGGTCGGTGGCAAGGGTGGCCACAGCGATCTCGATCAGCCGTCGCGGACCGATGTATTTCGGCATGATCACCGTGCCATCGGGCAACGTGCCGCCGATCAGATACGTGACCACTGCCCATGGAGACAGCCGCCACTGCGGAGGCCGGGGATGAGGATCGGTTACAGCCAATGCAGCCAGTTCAGCCGCAAACTCGACTTCGGCATGTGGTCGCAGGACCGATGACGACGAATCGGTGCTGATCCCTTCATCCATGAGGGTCACCGTACACGCGTTCGCCATCGATCGGGACGGTCGAATCGGTCGGGGCACTCGCGTGGAACTCGCGCACCATTGCATCGCGGAACTCGGCGAGGCGGAGCAGTTCGGTCCGGGTGCGCTGCGATTGGTCGTCGAACGGCAAGCCTGCCAGGTCGGCAATGAGCGCGGCCAGCCACCTCGGCTCGAGCGAGATGACGAGGTGGCGCAACTGGGGCGCAGCTGCCCATGTGGCGGCGCGCTCATGGAACGACAGCACGATCGCCGCAACGGTCGCCCCGCTGTCGGGCACGCGAGCCGGCGGTTGCATCATGACGACCGAACCGCCCGCCTTGGGCGCGGGCCTGATGCCGAGTTCGGGGAGTGCCTCGGCCAACCAAGTTGCCCGCGCTCCGGCGACGTGTCGCACCAACAGGTCGAACTCGGGCTTACGCCGACCGCGTAGCAGTAACGCCGGGAGTGCCGACCAGGCTGGGCGTGTGCCGGACTCGGCACAGAGCTGGAGCCATTCGGCCAGTAACTCGTCGTGCTCGCCGGCCAGCAGTCGGTGAAGACGCGCGATGCATGCTGGCGGGCAGGCCGGGCGATGATCGGTAGGCGCCGGTGGCGGTGTAGGAAGCGGCGGGGCCGCAAGCGTGCCCGCCCGACGAGCGGCCACGATGGCGACAGCCCGGTCGAGCAGTGCCACGGCGGGATCGGGATGCGCACCCCAGACGTCCCAACCGAGTGCTGCCGGTGGCAACGGATGACGATCGGTACCGACCACGGCGGTGGCAACGAGTGCGGTCCATTCGTCGGCGGCAGATGTGCACAGAGATGCGTGTATCTCGGTGGCGCTCATCTCGGTGGCGCTCATAGTGCCACCGCCATCGCGCCAACCCACAGCGTGAGCGGCAGGAACCCGTCGACGCTCCACTCACCCGCCAGCGTGATCGGGCTGCCGCCGGATTCGGCCACCAGTTCGGCCAGCCGCCAAAAGCCCGGCACAATCGGAATGGATCCGGTGGAATCCGACAGAGCCCAGCGACCGTTGCCGAGCGGTGCCGGCGTCGCTGTGACGCACATCGCCCACCGTTCGAGCCACGGTTCACCCGCCGATGCCCACCCGGCTGCGGCGATCGCGTCGTCGATCGAGCTACCTCGAGGCGCTGTGGTGGCGGGTACCGCAGCGCAGTGAATGTGGCCGACCAACGCCCGAAGCGGAATCCCGCCCGGGTACCAATGCAGGTCGGCATGCAGAACATGCCCAACCGGATACTCGGTAGCGACCTCATTGCCGAACGCACCAAACGCGAGCACCATCGCCCATGTGTCGACGCTCGTGTCCGGCATGCCGTCGTGCTGGGCGCGCAGCCAGGTGCGTTGCACGGTGATGCGATCCTCACGCGTGCGGCTCTCGCCCATCACGAGCCAGGCTGCCGTCGATGGCACTCCGGCCAGTACGTCGTCTTTCGCCACCGTAAGACCGGTGGCGACGTGCACACCGTCGGCCAGGGTTTCGGGCAGCATGCTCGTGCGCCGAGCAGCAACCGACAATGCGTGCAACATCGCGAGTTCATCGAGTACTTCTTCGTGCCACCCGGTGTGTTGGCCAACAGCGGTTGCCACCCGCTTGACGCGGTTGGCGAGGGCACCGCATTGAGCGTCGACCAACCGTGCGGCAACAAGGTCCCACGTGGCAGGGTCGGCAAGTTCGGGCGCGGCCAACCCGGCTCTCACGCGGTCGGTGACCCAGTGGTCGAGTTCTGACAGCCCGACGCGCATCCGTTCGGCCCGGGCCAGTCGTCGCTGCTCTCGCTGTAGATCGGCTACCGGTGTGCGCGGCGGCGTGACGCGTCCCGTGGCCCGGACGTGAGTCACCACAGCGTCATGTCCACCATCGCGTTGGGCCACAGCATCGGGTGTACCCGCAGAATCTTCTGCCACCGAGGTGACGTCACGCTGACGCAACCACTCGTCTGCAAACGGCAGCCTGTTGGCGACGACGACGTGTTGCTGAGCGAACAGCAACAGCAACCCCAACCCGTGCTTACAGGGCAATCGCCGACTGGGGCACGTGCAGCGGTAGGCCGGCCCCCGGAGATCGACCGCCACCTCATAGGGCTCGGCTGCCGCCGCAAGATAGCGACCCCAGACACCGTGCTCGTCGTGGCCGGCGGCCGACCATGATGCCTGATCGGCCACCGCCACGGCAGCTGCCGCCGCGGCGGTGCCGGGCGCGAGCGAAAGCACCTGCTCGGGCGTTGGTCGAACGGTCATGGTCCACCCACAGTACCTCGGGGGTGTACGCCAGTTCCTCGAGCCCGATGACGCTCACGCTTGACGGGCAGCGACCAACCAACGGATCGCGGATACCCTGCATACATGGCTACGGACAATGTTGAGGTCGATGCCCGGCTGCACGGCACCGAGATCGCCGCGTCGGTGATCGATCTGATCGGCAACACTCCGCTCGTGCGGTTGAAGCGAATCAGCGAGATCCATGGCATCACCAGCACCCTCGCAATGAAAATGGAGACCACCAATCCGGGCGGGTCGTCGAAAGACCGCCCGGCACTCGAGATGATCCTTGCGGCAGAACGCGACGGCCTGCTCAAGCCCGGCGGCACCATCGTCGAGCCCACCAGCGGCAACACCGGGGTCGGCCTCGCCATCGTCGCCGCGCAGCGCGGTTATCAGTGCGTTTTCGTGATGACCGACAAGGTCGCACCCGAGAAGGTGTCATTGCTGCGGGCCTATGGCGCCGAAGTCGTCGTCTGCCCGGTTGCGGTCGCGCCGGACGATCCGACGAGCTATTACAAAGTGGCTGAGCGGCTCACATTCGAACTCGCGGCGTTCCGCCCGAACCAGTACGCCAATCCGAATAACCCGCTCGCTCACGAAAAGTCCACCGGTCCCGAACTGTGGCGTCAGACCGCCGGCCGTATCACCCACTTCGTCGCCGGAGCTGGCACGTGCGGCACCATCACCGGTACCGCACGGTTCTTGAAACAGCAGAACCCAGCGATCAAGGTCATCGCCGCCGACCCCGACGCATCGGTGTTCTCCGGCGGCTCCGGCCGGCCGTATCTCGTCGAGGGCGTCGGTGAAGACTTCTTCCCCGCTGCCTGGAGTCCCGAACTCTACGATGATGTGATTGCGATCAGCGACGAAGAGAGCTTCCTCACCGCTCGCCAAGTCAGCCGTCAAGAAGGGATCCTCATCGGAGGTTCCGGCGGCATGGCGGTCGCGGCAGCGATCAAAGTGGCCAAACACGCCGGACCGAACGACATCGTGGTCGTCCTCAATCCCGACTCCGGCAGGGGCTACCTGTCGCGTTTGTTCGACGACGACTGGATGGCCAACTACGGCTTCATTCGCGAATGCGACCAATGTGTGGGGGCGGTGCTCGATACACGCGGCGACACTCCTTCGCTGTTGTACGTCAACCCAACACACACTGTTCGTGAGGCGATCTCACTCATGCGCGCGAACGGCATCAGCCAGTTACCCGTCTGCAAGAACACTCCGCCGTTCGCTGCCGCCGAGGTGTCTGGCGCGGTTGACGAACTCGAACTGATGGAGGCCGTCTACCAGGATCCGTCGGTGATGAACACCTCGGTCGAAAAGGTGATGGGGCCGAAGTTGCCGACCATCGGCGCTGGTCAGAAGGTTTCGCTGGCCGTCGACATGCTCGACCGCTCAGCCGCGTTGCTGGTGTTGTCCGGCGGCCGACCGTTGAGCGTGCTCACCCGAACCGATCTACTTACCTACTTCGATGTGCTCGCTCGCGATGCCGAGGGCCGTCATGGGTGAGTTCGTTGACCAACTTGGCTGGGGGTTCGAGACTCGTGCCGTACATGCCGGCCAATCCCCCGATCCCACCAGCGGCGCGGTCGTCACACCGATCACGTTGAGCACCACGTTCGTGCAAGACGGCGTGGGCAACCACAAGGGCTTCGAGTACTCACGCAGCGGCAATCCCACTCGCGCAGCACTCGAGACATGCGTTGCCTCGCTGGAAGGCGCACGCCACGGGTTTGCGTTCGCGAGCGGACTCGCCGCCGAAGACAACGTGCTGCGCGTGTTGCACCAGGGCGACCGGATCCTGCTCGGCAACGACGCGTACGGCGGCACATTCCGGCTCATCTCGAAAGTGTGGTCACCACTCGGGTTCCCTTGGAGTGCTGTCGATCTCACCGACATCGATGCACTTGCAGCCAACTGGCCGACTGACACCAAGCTCGTCTGGCTCGAGACACCCACCAACCCACTGCTGACTTGTATCGACATCGAGGCCGTGGCGGCGCTGGCACACGAACGCGGCGCACTCGTGGTGGTCGACAACACCTTCGCCACGCCGTTCTTGCAACAACCGTTGTCGCTCGGGGCCGACGTGGTGGTGCACTCGGCCACGAAGTACCTCGGTGGCCACAGCGACGTGGTCGGCGGTTTCCTGGCGTTGAACGATGACACGCTGGCCGATCGCATTCGGTTCACACAGAATGCAGCCGGAGCGGTGCCCGCGCCATTCGATTGCTATTTAGTGTTGCGCGGTGTGAAGACGCTCGGCGTACGGATGGACCGACACTGTTCCAATGCGCGAGCGGTGGTCGATCTGCTGCTCGGCCATCCAGCGGTGGATCGCGTGTTGTACCCGCAACTACCAGACCATCCTGGCCACGCTGCAGCAGCAAAGCAGATGAGCGACTTCGGTGGGATGGTCAGCTTCACCATGCGCGGCGGAGAAGCAGCCGCCCTCGCCGTGGTGAACAATACCGAACTCTTCGCCCTCGCCGAGTCGCTTGGTGCGGTCGAGAGCCTGATCGAACACCCCGGTCGGATGACTCACGCCTCGGCGGCGGGATCACCGCTGCAGGTGCCCGACTCGCTGGTGCGCCTGTCGGTGGGTATCGAATCGGCCAACGATCTCGTCGCCGATCTCGCCCAGGCGCTCGCCCGCCTGGACTGATCGCCCACCTGACTGATACTCTCCTGAACTGATCGCCCACCCGAACTGATCGCTCGGGTCCCGTCGGAGTCAGCTAGCACCGAGGCTGCAGGAACCACCGGCCGCATTCAGCCAGTTCTGCTGCACCAGATAGTCGCGTGCACCAAGATGCACGTTGGCCAACGCCGCGCCCGCGATGTATGTGGCGCCGAACGACCAGGCACATTTGTCACCGTT
Source organism: Actinomycetes bacterium (assembly GCA_025359865.1). GTDB lineage: Bacteria > Actinomycetota > Acidimicrobiia > Acidimicrobiales > Ilumatobacteraceae > VFMC01. The sequence continues at coordinate 13,415 of JANYDH010000008.1, forward strand.
CTCCGCGCCGGTGCTGTCGAACCAGGCATCGAGTTGCGGATCGGTCACGGTCTCTTCCAACTCGTGAGCGATGATGCTGACCATCGCGTCGGCGGCCGCATCGCCGTTCGGGCTGACGGTTTGCGACGCACAGTTGGTCAGGCTTGGCCCACTCGGATCGCCCACGAACGCGAACTTGATCGAGGTGCCCCGGATTGCGGCGAAACTATGCCACCCGCAGTAGTTCGTGAGGAACCCCGTCTTGGTGACGTCGCTGCTCGTGAGGACGAAGTACACCCCGCTTGCATCCTTTGGCAGACGCCCGGAGGTGATAGCCGAAGCAACCACGGCCTTGATCGCTGCATCCGACAGATTGGAAGCACCCTGCGAATAGTTGTCCACCGTCTGGCCCGCGAGCGTGGCGACGTTCAGCAGAGGACGACCGATGCCATTCGTGTACGAGGTGTTGATCGCGTAGTACGGCGACGGGGCGAGTGCGCCCAGGAAGTCGGTGATGATCGATTGCTTGGCCGGCGTCTGTGCCCAGTTGCCGTACCAGATGACGTAGGTATGGACCTTGTTCGGCATCACCTGGCCGCCGTGATGGTCGATGCCGTTGCCGTGGATCTTCACCCGCCGGGCGACGATCGGCATTCCACCCGTTCGAGCCTGACCGCGAACGGGCATGGTATGTACCGGGATAGGGCGGGCCGGAATGGCTCGGACCGGCGCCATCGGACTGGCCTGAGTAAAGCCGGGTGCAGCCAATGCGGCGACACCGATGAGGAGACATGCGCCGATGAGGCGCTTGGTCGTGTGGTACATGGGACACCCCTGATCATCGAAGGAACGGGGTGGGGCTGCGACAACAGTCGGCCTCCACGATCTCGGCAAACTCGCCGACGAACCGAACCTATCGCCCGGAGCAGTACATGCAACCCCGCCCGCTGACGACATCGCGCCACACCGCGCTTGACAGGCTGTCGCAAAATGCTGTTTGGTGGGGTGTGGCGGCATCCCGACCTGACTTCACCGATGTGAGTGGTGTGGCGAGCTCGACACGTGGAGGCACGTGGGCCTACGTAGCGACACGTGCCTCCACGTGTCGCTACGATCAGTGATTCGAACTCGCCACGGCGGAGACCCGGTCCCGAGCCGACTGCCACTCATCTGCGCGCCGCACCACCTCAGCCCGTCGATGATCACAACGCGGCACCGTGAGCGAACGCATCCGGTGCTCCAGCTCAACACAAGGGCTGAGCTTTGGCGTTGGGTTGTTGTCAACAGGCTGTCGCAAAATGCGGGTGGGGTTAGTGGTACCCGATCCCGATCCCGACCCCGATCCCGATCCCGGCCGTGCGGTCGCGCTGCAGCGTGAACGTTCGTTGTATGACAGCGGGCGTGGTGGAAGTCTGCATCAGTGACCACGACGGCTGCGCGGGCAGGATCGCGTCGACTTTCATGTCGCCAACCCCGATAACTCGACGCGACTCGGCACCGCAACAACGGGTAGGCCCGGCCGGCTGTCTGTCAGTCGCCGACGTTGAGCCGACTTCTGCGACACAAGCACGAGTTCAGCAACGACCATGACGCCTCGACCAGACGGCCAACCTCACCCGCAACACCACCAAACAACATTGGGCGACGGCCAGTCAATGACAGCCCAACGCCAAAGGTCGGACGGTTTCGCATCACCCTCGCCTTCGTTGCGGCGGTGCTCACGGCTACGGCCATGTGGCGCACCACCAAACAGCATTTTGCGACAGCCTGTACATCGCACCACATCGCTTCTCGAGCCGGGTCAATCCTCCAGGCGCGCGACCAATTCGCATGGTCTTGGTGATCGACACCGACGTGCTCTTCGACACAATTCGCAAGCAGACTCTGGCCTTCACCGCAGACAGCGCAGTCGACTACGCAACGCTGGCGGCGAACAGAGAATCCATCGGCCGCCCGATCGGGGCCTTCGATGCGATGATCGCGGCCATTTGCCGCGAGGTCGGTGCAACCCTTGCGACAAGGAACACGAACGACTTCGCCGACGTCGGTCTCGATGTCGTCGACCCATGGCTCGCTCCGTTGGGATAGCCAGCGCACGTTGCCGCGATGTTCTCGGCAAACCCGACCTTTGGCGTTGGGGTGTTGTCAATGACAACCAAACGCCAGCGGTCGGCGAATTCGGTCGTGGAGATCGGCCAACATCGCGGTCCGCGTGTAGCCGAATACCTGGAGTGACCAAATGTCTCCTAGGAAACCGCACGAATCGGTCCCAGCGACCGTGTGCTGGACAGCGCAACCCATCGCAGCGACAGCCCGAACCGACTCGGTGAGCTGGCGGCGGCTTACCCTTCATCGAATCTCACAGAGCCCGAACTCTGTGAGATTCAATCATCGCCCAGCCGTCCGAACCTCACAGACCTCAGGTCGCTGGTCAGTAACTGAGTCTGCAGGACCCGCCCCCAGCGTTGACCCAGTTCTGCTGGATCAGGAATTTCCGCCGTCCCAGGGTCATGTTGTAATTAGCACCGCTCGTCGTGCTCGTGGTGCCGAAGGTCCACGCGCACTTGTCGGCGTTCTCCATGCCACGGCTGTCGTACCAGGCGTTGAGATCAGGGTCGGTAGTGGTCTCTTCGAGCTCATGGGCGATCACGCTGACCATCGCATCGGCACCCGGGTCACCGTTAGGGCTCACTGTCTGTGCGGCACAGTTGCCGATGCTGGGACCGGTCGGGTCACCGACGAACGAGTACTTGATGTCCGCGCTGCCGATCGGCGCGTGGGTGTGCCAGCCGCAGTAGTTGGTGAGGAAACCGGTCTTCGTCACATCGTTGCTGGTGAGCACGAAATACACCCCATTGGCATCCGCTGGAAGCTTGTTTCCGGTAATGGCAGCCGACACGATGGCCCCGATCGAAGCATCCGACAGATTGGTCTTTCCCTGCGAGCCGGTGTCTAAGAGTTGCGCGCCGAGGCTGACCGCGCCCGCCGCGCCCGCCACGTTCGACACTGCGCCGTTGATGCCAGCGTAGGTGGTATTGATGTTGTAGTACGGCGAGCCGCCGACGCTCGTCAGGAAATCGGTGATGATCGTTTGCTTAAGCGACGCGTTGGACGACGTTGTCCAGTTGCCGTACCAGATGATGTAGACATTGACCGTCCCGGCCATGATCGGTCCGCCGTGGTAGCTGATCCCGTTGCTGGTGGTGCGGGCAGGCTTCGTGCCAGCCTGCTCGGGGATGCCGTTCACGTTGGCGCCGCCGCGGATGCCCATCGGATGCGGTGGGTTCGTTTCCGGTGGCGCCGCAATGGACGAGGCGGCCGGGATGGTGAGCGCCGTGGACGCGATCAACACACCGACACCGAGCAACTTCTTCAGCACATGGTTCATACGACTCCTATGGTCCGTCGGATTCTGCCAGAATCCGGACACTGAGCGCAATGGATCAGACGATGTCTTGACGGAGCACGTGCGCGGCCGCCCTTGCTCCGCTGCGGAGCGCGCCTTCCATGTACCCGGCCCATCGGTCGGTGTGCTCACCGGCGAGCACCATCCGACCGTATCGACGCTGCAAGCACGGCCACGCCTTCAGCAGTTGGCCGGGACCGAACGTGGCGTAGGTGCCAAGGCTCGCGTGATCGTTTGTCCAGTCGGTACGCGCGCGCTGTCCGGCCAAACCTTTTGCCCCGGGGAAGATCCGCTCGATCTCGTCGACGATTCGGCCAACAGTGTCAGGCAGCGCGACAAGCGCGGCGCCATCGTTCGATGACAGCAGCGCCGTGAGCACCCCGGCGTCGCCGTTCTGACCGTCGGTGGCTTCCCACAGCTCGCCCCATGCCCGCTCGCTGCGTACCGACCCGTCACGGCCATAGTCGTTCCAGATCCGCCGCGAGAACTGGACGCTCACCTTGCCGCCGATGCCGTAGCCGACGGCGGCCAGCTCGGCCGGCATCGCCGCCCACACACGACCGAGCGCCGGCAGCGGAAGCGTGACGATCAGGTGACGAGCGCGCAACACTGCTCCATTGGTCAACGTCACGAGACCGGCCTCGGGGTCGATCGACGTGACGGACCTGCCGAGTTGGATCCGCTGACCGAGCCGGTCGGCGAGTCCGTTCGCAAGCTGATCGTTGCCGCGCTCGATCCGCATCGACTCGTAGCCCTCCCCCGATGAGCGATGCAACGATGTCATCCACCCCGCCATCAGCTGCGACACCTGCTCGGGGCCGACCATGTATTCGGTGCGAACATCACGACCGATCGCCACACGCGCCATCACTCCGAGGTCGAGCCGGCGCAACAGGTCGGCCAGTGTTGCATCGTCGAGTTCCTCCGCTCCGATGGCATCGACCGGGTCGCCGGTGCCGACCCGGTCGGCGAGCCCGTCGAGCGCGGCCTGCCACCGCGCCAAGTCACCGGCGAGCGAATGGTGGAGCGTCAACGGCGCCGGGCGGCCGCCGACATCGAGCAAACTCGTCCGGTCATCTCGACCAATCAACACCGTCGCGGTCGAGAGTCCGAGCTCAGCCGCAAGCGCCAACACCTCGGTATGCGCGGCGTCGATGAACTCGGCACCGCGTTCGGCCCATTGGCCATCATCGAACGCATGACTCCACACGCGGCCGCCGACCCGGTCACGCGACTCGACCACGATGACATCACGACCCGCTTCGGTCAGCGCTGTGGCGGCACGTAGCCCGGCCAGACCGGCGCCGATCACCACCACGTCGAGTTCAGCGGGCTCGTTGATGTCGCCGGCGGCACTCGTGTGGCTAGTGGGGTGATCCACGCCGGTGCCGCTCATCCGGCAGCACGCTTGCGCGGGTCGGAGGGGAACGCCTTGGCTGCCAGCACCTGAGCGGACATGCGGCGGCTTGTTTCGACGATGCCCGGTAGTCGATCACCCAGTTGTCGCACCAGGCCGGCCTGCGACTCGTCGGTTGCCGCCTCCACACGCAACCTGACCATCACACCCTTCGGCGTGAGCCCATCCTCATCTTTCCAACCACACTGTTCGAGCGCAGCAACGGTGACGGCAATACGGTCGGCCCCGAAGCCGCGTGTGGAGCTGTACTCCCCCGCCGCATACCCCAACCACAGTTCGGTGAGTACGTTCATGGTGAGTGCATCGAACCCGGCTGCGACACACGCCGCAAGGTGGCCATCACCGCGGTGTTCGCGAACCAGTTCAGCAGCGCGCCACAACCGTCCGGCGGCCGACTCGGGCACCGGGAGTTCGCGCAGCGCGCTGAACAGCGGCCGACCCATCCCGTCGACGGCGGCCAACGCTTCGAGCAGCGGGTCGGCGACGGCCGCAGCATCTGCGTCGGACACGATCGCGGCCAGGCTCTGCGCCGCTCCTTCGGCCCGAGCTCGCAACACGTCGTCACGCGAGGCAACAGTGACGGCCTGCTCGTATACCGACGTCAACAGGCTCGGCTCGAACACTCCGAACGTGGCCACCACCACCGATGCCGCCGGGGTACCTAACGCCGCAGCCCGACCCCAGACATACCCGTCGAAGAACCCGAGACCGAGCGCAGCGACCCGTTCACTCGGTAGACGCGCCCACCAGCCGTGCGTGGCGATCGGCTCGAGTACGTCACGTAGTCGACGAGCCAGTGTGTCGGGCAACGTCGGCTCGGGGATGGGTTCGGCAGGCTCGGCGAAGTACACGGAAACGATGTCGTCGTAGGTCACTCCCTGATCCTTGCAGCCTGCAACGTGGGTGGCCGTAGCCTCGCTGCCATCAAAAGGGAGATGGATCGAACAGGGTCGGTTGCTCGGCGCGACTCAGGCGCATCCCGGGCCATGGCACGAAGTGATCCATGAAGACCCATGAGCGGCGGTGAATCGCCGACGGACCCCACCCTTGCAACGCGGTTCGGTGCAACGGGCACGGGTAGCCCTTGTTCGTATCGAAATGCCACTGCGGATAGTCGACCGACAGCCCGCGCATGATCCGGTCACGACTGACCTTGGCCAGAATCGATGCAGCGGCGACCGGTAGGCAATCACGATCGGCCTTGACGCGCATTTCGACATGCGGAACCAATCGGCCAACGAAGTTCCAGCTGCCATCGACCACCGCCGCATCGGGAACGACGCCGAGCACCTCGAGCGCGGCGAGTGCCCGCCGGGTGGCAAGGCGTTGAGCGTCGGCCATACCCAGCTCGTCGCATTCGTCGTGGCTCGCAGCGCCAACAGACCACGCAGTGCACCACGACGCGACCCGGTCGAACAACAACTCACGACCTCGTTCGCTGAGCATCTTGGAGTCGCGCACACCGTTGACACGGCGATCGATCGGCAGGACCGCCGCGCCGACCATCAGCGGACCGGCCCACGCCCCACGGCCGACCTCGTCGATGCCGACCACCAGTTCGTGACCAAGGTCGTGCAGTTCGCGTTCAAGCACCCGGTTCGGCACGGTGGCCGGTCTTCGCCGGCGCGTCGCCGCCATTGGACCTCTACCGCACCACGACTGCGGACGAACCGGCTACCACGATCCCTACCTGCACGAAACCCGCAGCTGCCAGTTCCAACACCGAGGCCGCGTCGACCGCAGCGAGGAGCCCGCCTGATGTCTGTGGGTCGTATCCGATCGCGACCAGATCGTGATCGAGAGCGGCATCGATAATGACATGCCGCTCGACGTGTTCACGATTACGCGGATCGCCGCCGGTGCGCACGCCTCGGGCGAGCGCATCGGCTGCGCCGTCGTACAACGGCAGGGCGTTGTAGTGGTATTCGAACCGAGCATCTGCCCGTTCGGCCATCTCCCACGAATGCCCGTACAACCCGAATCCGGTGACGTCGGTGACCGCATGGACTGCGGATCCGACGGCCTGCAACGCCTCGGATGCTGCACGATTGAGTCTGCGCATGCCAGCCGTCGCGGCGGCCTTTTGCGCCGGTGTGCCACCCGCCAACGTGATCGCCGTGCCCAATGGCTTCGACAACACCAGCGCATCGCCCACCTGCGCCCCTTCCTTGCGGAAGATCCGGTCGGGATGCACCACACCTTGCACGGCCAACCCGAAGATCGGCTCCGGATTGCGGATCGTGTGACCGCCAGCGATGGTGCCCCCCGCTTCGATCACTGTGGCCGCCGCCGCTTCGAAGATGGCCATGATCGCGTTGCGCGGGAAATGCTCGGGGAACGCCGCGACGTTGACCGCGAGTACCACTCGGCCGCCCATGGCAAACACATCGCTACACGCGTTGGCCGCGGCGATCGCGCCGAAGTCGGACGGATGGTCCACGAGTGGCGGGAAGAAGTCGGTGGTGCTGACGAGCGCCACATCGGGGGTGACCTGATAGATCGCAGCGTCGTCGAATGGGGCCAGACCAACAAGGAGCGCAGGGTCGGAACCGACCGGCATGTCGCGCACGAGATCGGACAAGAGCGCCGCGCCCCACTTGGCGGCACACCCGCCGCATGACGTCCACTCCGTCAGGCGGAGGTCGGCGAACTCGTCACGGCCGGCAGATGGCTGGAGCACACTGGTCATACGACAGATTCCTGTTCGACGGGCGGTTCGGATCGCGACCGAAGCACTCTTGGCCGCGATCTCACGAACTCAAGCATAGGGTTGGCCGGATGTTGACGATCGGCCCGTACCGATTCACGAACCACGATGCCCTGCGTACCGTGGAGAACTTCCCGGCGTTGTGGGCACAGCTCGGCGCTGGCCGAGATGCCAGCGCGCTCGATCCGCTCGTTCCAGATCTCGACGGTGACGTCGCCGACGTGCTGCCACGAATCTGGGCGGCGATGCTGGCCGCTGGGCCGGCTCTACGAACGGCGGGCCAACTACCGGATCGAACCACCGGTACCGTCGCCCGCTTGAACGTGGGCAGCGGCGGGGTGCCCAAGGCGGCAACCACACAGGTCACCGTCGGCTTCGCAGGCATCGATGGCGATGTGCAGGCATCACGCAAGCACCACGGGCGCCCGTGGCAGGCGCTGTGCCTGTGGAGCACCGAGGTGATCGACGCCTTCAACGACGACGGGCACCGCCTGGTCGCAGGCGCAGCGGGCGAGAACATCACCCTCAGCGGCTTACCATGGGCCGAAGTGCGTCCGGGGGTACGGCTTCGACTCGGCGACGTGGTGTGCGAGGTAGCTGCGTATGCATTGCCGTGCAAGCAGAACGCGCGATGGTTCGTCGACGGCAAGTTCCGGGTGATGCACCACGAACTTGGTCCGGTCAGCCGCGTCTACGCCACCGTGCTCCAGCCCGGTTCCGTCTGCCAGGGTGATGCGGCCCTGCTCGAACCATGACGACCAACACACCCCCGTTCCGAACGGTCGCGTTCAGCGGAAGCCTGCGCGCCGGCTCATCGAACCTCGGACTGTTGAAGCTGGCCGTGCGGATCGCTGACGAGATCGCCCCCGGCGAACTCCAGATCGAGTGGGTCGACTGGATCGATCAGCTGCCGTGGTACAACCCCGACCTCGAGACCGAACTCCCCGAGATCGTCGTGCGGTGGCGGGCAACCATCGTCGGGGCCGACGCGATCCTGATCGGTATGCCGGAGTACAACTTCGGCCCATCTGCACTGACCAAGAACGCGATCGATTGGCTGACCCGACCGGTCGGCGCCCATGTGATGACCGGGAAGGTCATTGCGTTGTTCACGTCGGGCGGCAAGGGGGGCGGCACCAAGGTGCAAGAAGCGCTGGCGCCGATCCTCGGCTGGTTTGGCAACACCGTCGTGACCGAGCCTGCGGTGACCATCGCCCAGGGCGCAACCAAGATCGACGGCGAAGGCAACACCGACGACGCCGACCTCGTGGCAACCGTTCGCGCCAAGACCGAACACGTGCTCGAGGCGCTGCGCAACCGTTGAGTCCTGACGGGGTGTAGTGACGGGGTGTAGTGACGGTCCACCGCATGCATGAGGCGCCCGGCAAAGCGTTCTCTGGGCGGAGGTCGATCGGGCTCCGTCGGTGAGGTTCCGACGGTCCAGCCACGGCCGAATCTCACAGAGCTCGCTGCATCATCCGCAGAGCGGCGCCGGATGAGATCACGATGTGGCACTGGATCCTGCCGGCATCATCAGGCCAACATCGCTGGCGGGCACCCCGGTGCTGCAGCCCTAGTTACAGGGTATGGAAGCCACACTCGACACCGATGTTCGCGGCAACCTCGTCCTGCTCGCCGACCGACCATCGCCGAACGGGTCGAACACCACGAACGTGGCCGCACCGTTCGGCCTGGTCGCCGTCCAGGTCCAGGCGCTGTCAGTGCCTCCGAGGTCGGACCAGTCGGTGATGTTGTAGCCGTAGTCGAGCAGCAGTTGGTCGATGATCGTGAGCGCAGCAAGGTCGGCGGTCGAGCCGTCACCGGGAGGAACGGCGTCGGGCGGAAGTTCGGTCGGGGTTCCCGGCAACGAAACCGCGTCACTGCCGCCGACGACGCCTCGCACTGTTGCAAAGCCAACAAAACAGAGACGGAGTGCTGACAAGCGTGGTGGCCGCTGAAGTAGCAGGCAGAGTGCTCGCGCCGCCGATCGCCACCAGCGCGTTGCGTTGCGGTTCTGTCCGACGCCGTGTTGTTGAGCGCCGGCAACGCGGCGGGAGCTTTGCCTGGCGGCCCTGCCCCAGACCTCATCAACCAAGGGCCTACGTCACCCACACCCACAGACTTCGCGGTCGTGAGATGCCGCTCAACAACATCTCACGACCAAAGCTCACAAAATCGGCTCCAACCACAGTAGTACTGACCCACGCTCCTGGAGATGGTTCGGTCTGAGCGCCCGGGCCGACCGTCGCGGACGGGCCCTCATGTCGATCGGGCGGCTTCGGACTGGATGGTCGGAAATGGCACTCCGACGACGACTTCCACGTAGTCGTTCTCGCAGGGGTGCCCGACGAGCACCGAGGCGCGGTGCGCCGCACCGTCAGCGCGCAGCTCTGCGATCATCGATGCAGTCGTGGCCTCGACGCCCGGAACGTGCATACAGACGCTCCACCCCGGATCGCCGCATGAATCGTGGGAAGCGAGATGAGCGACCAGCTGGTCACGGTCGACCGGCCGGTGAGCGAGGACGCGTTGTGATGCGTGCCACCGGGGATCGACGAGCCGTTCGACAGCTTGACGCGGATGTCGGTGGACTCGGTCGAATTCGGGAATCGTGGTGCGGTTCGAAATCGCCCGAACAGCGGCACCGCGCGGGTCAACCCGCTCGGTCATCCAGATACTGCCGCTCGTCTCGATCACCCATGCCTCGGTCGGGTCTGCAACGAGGAAGCTGCTCCAGTACGGCCGCTGCCCCCCGACGACGGTCTCATCATGGCCGGAGCCGCCCTGGCCATATCGGTCGAGAAGATCGGTGATCACCTGTGTCGCTGTCGCGGCCGTGTCGCCGCGCTCGAGTCCGAGCCGCACCAGATCCATTCCGATCAGCGCCGGTGGCGCATTACGCGGGTCGAGCGTCGTGTAGACCGCCTCGTTGCCGATGGCCACACCTGCCACGTTCACGCCATGCTCGGCGCCCCAGCACCAACGCGGTCGCGACAGTACGCATCCGAGCGTGTCAGACAGCGCGCCATCGACGGTGATGTGAGTGGCGCGCACCAGCTCCCTATCACGTCGCGCAGGGGACCACTCCACGTCGTGCGGTTCGGTCGGTGGCCGATCGCTGTTCTTCGCGAACAGTGTGAACGGTCCGCCAGTGGCCGGCGCAAGTGCCACGAGGCAATCACACATTGCCGTGAACTAGCTGAACGACACAGAGTCGCCAGAGGGGTCGCCAGAGAGGTTTGCCTGCGACTCCGCGGATGCCGGCGAGCCTGCCTGCCCACGTTGCGGGGCCGGCCAGAGGGCCTCGCCGGTCGATTCTTTGGACGACCAGTCGGGCGCCAGATTCGGAGAGGTCAACGACACCGGGGTGCCGCTGCACTCCCACAACACGGCCGGACGATCACCGTGCCAGCGAAGCGCGAACGACACCGCAGACGATGGTCCCGTGGGCACATCGAACACCTCGAAGTTCTGCCCCAGCCAGTCGACGGGTAGCCCGGCGGGCAACAGTGCTGCGGCAATCGCGATCCGCCGTTCCGCCCAGGCAATCAACCGCGCCCCCTCTGGCGCCGCTGCAGGCAACCCGCCGGGCGGCGCGATGGTTCTCGAACGCAACCGAGCAAGATCCTTCGCGGCACGTCGTTCGCCCGCGCGGGTGAGGATCGTCTCGGCCGCGTCGAATGCCGCGAGCACATCCCATCCACCCTCGTCAGCGGGTCGCCGAGCCAGGCGATGGACGGCATCAGCCACCTCGGCCACCCAAGCATCAGGGCGTTGGCCGAGTCTCACGAGTTCGGCCGCCCCGATGAGGAAGCTCACGGTATCAACGTCGGGCTGAGCTGGACCACCGAGCAACAGTTCGCAGCGTTGATGGGTGACGGCCAGCCCGATCATGGGATCCGGCAGCAGTAGTCGGCTTGCTCGGTCGACCATGGTGGACCACCCGTTGGCCACCTGTTGCGCTGTCGGCAACTGGCTGGGCAACTGACCGGGCAACTGACCGGGCAATGACCCAGGGCCCAGCGGGTGGTGCGCCATTGCCACGGTGAGCATGGCGTGGTGACCGACGGGAAATAGCACCGTGTCGTCCGGCAGGTCGATCCCGACGACCTTGCTGGCGGTGGGTGGCCGCACTGACAACAATGCCGCTCCGGAGAACGCCACCGCAATCGGCAACGGCGAATCGTTCTCCACTTCGATCACGGTGAGACCACCGTGGTCGGCCACGGCGTAGACGCGATGGATGGCATCTCCACTCGGGATTCTGAGGCGCGTCTCGATCACCGGCGTGCCGACACGGGTGGTTTGGCGCACCGTTGGCTCGGTCTCGGGGGTATGCCACCGATCGTCGGCGGCCACATACCACCGAAGAGCAGTGCGGCCATCCCACACGTCAACCGTGCCCGCGGGCGACACCGTGGCGCGCCACTGGTGCCCAAGTACGCCGATCGTGGTGCCCGCTTTTTCGGGAGCCGCTGCGGTGCGCTCGGTGACTGGCATCGACACACCGTACCGACGACACCAGTCCGACCCGACATTCACGATTCGTGGCATGATCGTCGAACCCTTCTACGATGCATTTCCGTGGACGCCGCGGTGCTGATCCCGATCAAGGCGTTCAGCGAGGCCAAGGCCCGCCTCTCTGGCGCGCTAGCGCCTGCCGAACGCCAGTGCCTTGCCCGGTGGACGGCGGCCCGCGTCGTGCGCGCTGCCGATGGTCTACCGGTTTTCGTGGCCTGCGACGATGACGAGGTTGCCGCCTGGAGCATGACCCACGGTGCCACCGTGCTCTGGCAGGCGGGCAAAGGGTTGAACAATGCGGTCGATGATGCCGTGGCCGACCTGGCCCGCCAGGGCTGCCTGCACGTGGTAGTGGCCCACGCCGATCTTGCTCGGCCGACCTCGCTTGCCAAGATCGTCCGGGCAGGAACGATCACACTGGTTCCCGACCAACGCGACGACGGAACGAACGTGATGTCGTTCCCCACCACCTGCGACATGCGCGTCGCCTACGGCGCCGGGTCGTTCCATCGACACCTTGCGCTCGCGTTGTCGATCCGAGCAAACGGGGCACCTCCAGCAATCATGGTCGAAGTCCGGCGCGATGTGATGCTGTCCCTCGACATCGACACCCCGGCCGATCTGCTCCACCCGCTCGTCAAGGAGGTGCTGCCAGCATGGCTGCCAACGAACCCGGCCAACCCGACGTCTCACGACCAACGATGAGCTTCAACCGTGAGGTGCCGGCATCGGCTTTGGCGATCGGCGCACACCCGGACGACGTCGAGTTCGGCTGCGGTGCCACGCTGGCGAAGTGGGCAGCTCAGGGCTGCATCGTGCACCACCTCGTGTGCACCGATGGTTCGAAAGGCACCTGGGATGTCGACGCCGATGTGGTCGCGCTTGCACGTCGGAGGCAAGACGAACAGCGCGAGGCGGCAAAGCGACTCGCCGGAGATCGGGCCGGTGCGGTGGTCTTCCTGGGTCACGTGGATGGCGAACTCGACAGTTCGATCACGGTTCGCAGCGCTGTTGCACAAGTCATCCGTGAACTCCGGCCGCAGGTGGTACTCGGGCACGATCCATGGAAGCGCTACCGCCTCCACCCTGATCACCGCCATGCGGGCCTGCTCGCCTGCGAGGCGATCGTCGCCGCTCGAGATCCGCACTTCTTCAAAGAGCACAGGCTCACTCACCATCGACCCGACGCGCTCTTGTTGTGGGAGGCCGACGACGCAAACCATGTCGAGGATGTGACCGGCTTCGTCTCGTTGAAAATCCATGCGCTGGAGGCGCACGTGTCGCAGTTCGAGAGCACGATGAAGGCCACCGACGAGTCACAGATCATCGAGTTCCGCGGGCGCATCGAACGACGCCTCGCTGGGCTTGGAGCGCCCTATGGCTTCGGTGCCGCAGAAGTATTCGCGCAGATCACTGATCTGTAGCAGGCGCTCCTACGGACGAACTTGCGGTCGAGCGCGAAACGGGAGGCCCGAAGGCCTCCCGCTGGACGCTCCGTCATGTTGACGGTAGTTACTTCTTCGCAGCTTTCTTGGCGGGTGCAGCCTTCTTGGCGGGTGCAGCCTTCTTGGCGGGTGCAGCCTTCTTCGCGGGTGCAGCCTTCTTGGCGGGTGCAGCCTTCTTCGCAGGTGCAGCCTTCTTCGCGGGTGCAGCCTTCTTCGCAGG
>JANYDH010000011.1 GCA_025359865.1 Actinomycetes bacterium
CAGCCAACTTCAGCGGCGCAGCAACTAGCGTGCCGCACCCCGCCGCGCTGCCACCGATATCCCGATACCACGCCGGACCAGTCTCGACTGTGCTCGCATTGCCGTAGATGCTGGCCCCACCGAGCCGAGCGGCCAGGTCACCAGGCCTGCGGATGATTCCAACGACGGTCACCGCTGTCGGCCGTCCTTGCGGTGGTTCGACCCCCTCCCCGGCACTGTCGAACTCGGCCTTCAGGTATGGCGTGATGATGATCCAACCTCCGATTCCGACATCGAATTGTTCGGCCGCCGCCTCGTTGACCACGACTTCGGACGCAACCGACGGATCGGCCAGTCGGCCCTCTACCACGATCGGCGTCCCGAGCGCAGGTACGGCACCCGCATCGACCGCGACCGGCACCAGTTGGCGCGTCCAACGCTCAGGGTGATCCGCCGGTGCAACCCCGCTGATCACGAGCGTGTAGCGCCCGGACGTTGCTACCCCCGGTGACTCGTCGAGAAAGGCCCGAATGTCCGCGTAGTCGAAGTCCACACACAACTCCAGGAAATTCGCTTGAATGGTCGCACTATCGAGGCCTTCGGTACAGGCAAAAACGCTGAGCGTCGCCGCGCCTTCGTAGGCAACGAGGCGGTCGTAGACCGTCGAGGTGCGGCGCGCCATCCCCCAGATTCCCAGTGCCGCGCCTCCTGCGACCCCGGCGAACACTCCCAGCGCGACCGTTGGCACCGCATACTGCCGCAACAGCGTGCGGGCACGCAGCCTGCTGGCCGAGTTGATCACCAAGCGCCCCTGATATTCATGATCAGGCAGTTCTACACCCGACGACCAGACGGCACGACCGTGCTGGCCCGTCTGTGATGGTGTTGCTGGCACCCCCAAGCCGGTCGGCAAATCAATCGCGTAGCGGCACCGGCGGTGGCGTCAGGATGCCAGTGTCGCGTTGCCAGTTTCGACGTCGTGGACGTGATGGACCGGGTCATGGATGAGATACAGCGCGAACGATCCGGCGGTGAACACTGCCCCGTCGGATCGAATGCCGACTCGCGACCACTGATCGCCAGACACGCGGCTCAGATGCTGCGCAAACTGCTCGGCCGCGTCGCGTAGTTCGGCTGCCACGATCGCCGGGTCTTGCTCGTCATATCGATCTTCGATAGCGGTGACGTCTTGATCCCAGTTCGCGAACGTCGGCTGGTATTCATCGAGCATTCGACCGAGACGCAGATCGAACAGCCGAAACACGTCACGGACATGGCAGCCGTACTCGAGCGCCGACCACTGATCGTCTTTTGGTCTGTCTCGCACGCGCGGCTGAGCCAAGAGCCTCGTCCATGTGGACGCCTGCTCACGAACTGCATCGGCGACATCGTGCGCTTCCATGTCTGCGGCATCGAAGCCGCAATCGGGGCAGGCGCGCTCGAGTACCCAGGTCCAACTCTTCGTGTCGGGTGTGATCGGCATGAGGTCACCGTACCCAACTGGGCCCGCCGTCAAGCAGTTGTCAAGCGGTCTCGCGACCCGCACCAGGTCGACCACTTTATGCGATATCGAACCACGCAAAGTGGGAAGCATGCTAGAGTCCTGCCAACCGACAACCAACCGACAACCAACCGACAACCAGCCGACACAACCAGCCGACACAACCAGCCGACACAACCAGCCGACACAACCAGCCGACACAACCAGGATGACAACCAGCCGAGGACAGGAGCACACAATGGACATCGCAGAGCTGCAACAGGGTCATGTCATCCGGGGCAAACGCGTGGATGCATCAGCCAACCGCGAGCGTGTGCGTCAACGGCGGCTGCTGCGCCTTGCGATCATGCTCGCGATCCCCCTCGCGTGGATCTGGTACCGCGAACTGTCGGGCGATCCGGTGGGCTTCGGGATGCCGTCATTCATCGGGAAGGATCCTGCGCTGTTCACCTCTGTCGGTCTGATGCTCGTACTGTGTGCTCTCATTCTCGTCCCGTTCCTCGGCGCCGGGCGATCACCTCACGTGCTGCTACGGCCGTCGGACTCATCGGTCCGTCTCGCCGATGTGGTGGGGGCAGATGCCACGCGACGTGAGGCGATCGACACGCTGAACTTGTTTCTCGCTCACGAGACGTTCGAGTCGGAGATGGGCGGCACACCCCGACGCGGTGTGATGTTCGAAGGCCCGCCAGGCACCGGCAAGACCTACCTGGCAAAGGCGCTGGCCGCCGAAGCAGGCGTGCCGTTCCTGTTCGTCTCAGCGAGCGCGTTTCAGTCGATGTACTACGGACAGACCAACCGGAAGATCCGTACGTACTTCAAGGCGCTTCGCAAGGCGGCCCGTGCCGAGGGTGGAGCGATTGGGTTCATCGAAGAGTTCGATGCCATCGGCGGCGCCCGCAGCGGGATGAACTCGGGGTCGATGCGTGAGGGAATCGTCGGCGTGGTCAACGAGCTCCTGGTGCAGATGCAGAGCTTCGACATGCCGACCGGACGCGACCGACTGAGGAGCAAAGTCGTCGACGCGATCAACGCGTTCCTGCCGGGTCATCGTGCACTCCCGCGCCCACGGCCATCCTCAGCGAACATTTTGGTGATCGCCGCGACGAACCGTGCTTCCGATCTAGACCCCGCGCTCATGCGCCCAGGCCGATTCGACCGGGTCATCCACTTCGACCTTCCGCCCCGCGCTGACCGTGTGGAGATCGCTTCGTACTACCTCGCGAAGAAGGCTCACGATGTGACGGTTACTGCTGAGTCGGTGGCTGATCTCACTCCGGGTTACTCCCCCGTTCGCATCGAGCGACTACTCGACGAAGCACTCATCGTTGCCCTCCGTCATGCTCGCAAGGCGATGATCCCGAACGATGTGATCGAAGCGCAGTTGATCACCGATATCGGCCTGTCGCACCCGGTCGGATACCACCCGGACGAGCGTCGCCGAGTCGCCATCCACGAAGCCGGGCACGCGTTGGTTGCGTCACTCGTCGGCCGCAACGTGCGCGTTGCATCGATCCTCAGCCGGTCCGGTTCGCTGGGCCTGGTGTCACATGGCGACGTCGAGGAGCGTTATCTGAAAACACCCACCGAGGGTGTCGAGTTGATGGCAATCGCGCTCGCCGGCAGGGCTGCCGAAATCCAGGAGTTCGGCGAGGCATCGAGCGGTATCGCGTCCGACCTCGCAGCCGCCACCACGCTTGCGTGTCAGCTCGTCGGCGCACTCGGCGCCGCCGACAGCCTGATCAGCTTCGATGCGGCCACCATGCCCGGCGGAAACCTCGTGACCAAGGTCCTTGCCGACGAGGTGTCTCGCGCCAAGGCCGAGATGCTGCTTGCCACCGCGGCCGACCGGGCTGCCTGCATGGTGCTCGAATACCGTGAGGCGTTGATGGGCCTCGCCGAGTCGTTGTGCGAAAACGACGAAATTACCAGCGACGAAATCAACCGCATCGTCAGTGGAGCAGTTGCGGCCTGAACAACCAGCATCGAGTTCGACCTACGCGGTCTGTTTGCGTTCGTTCCGCTCGCGATCGAGCACCCACTGAACTGCCATGTCGTCGGGCATCGGCGGAGCGATCAGATACCCCTGCACCTGATTACAGCCAAGTTTCGCCAACGCCGCGAGTTGCTCTTGCGACTCGACGCCCTCGGCCACGACCAGTAGGTCGAGCGCGCGACCTAGACCGATGATCACTTCGATGACGGCATGGTCCTGCGCGTTGGTGCACATTCCGGCCACGAAGGTTTGGTCGATCTTGATCGCACCCAACGGAAACCGTCTGACGTGGGTAAGTGACGAATACCCGGTGCCGAAATCGTCCAGGCTGAGCGTGGCGCCAAGCTGATGCAGAGAACGCAGCGTGTCGTCGGCCGACACCGCACCGCCGGCACTGCGCCGGGCAAGCATCGTCTGTTCGGTGATCTCGACAACCAGCCGCTCCGGGTCGAGGTCAAACCGAGCAAGAGTCACCGCGAGCCGTGCCGCTAGGTCGGGATCGGTCAATTGGCCAACCGACAAGTTGATACCGAGTTCAAGATGTTGGCCATGCCGCGCGAGCCTCGCCATCGTGGTGCAGGCGGACTCGAGTACCGCATCACCGAGGTCGACATCAAGGCCGGCATCTTCGACGAGATCCATGAACGAACTCGGGCGCAGCGGCCCTTGCACGGGATGGTGCCAACGAGCCAGCGCTTCGAAACCAACCAGGCCGCGTGTGCGAAGATCGATGATCGGTTGCAGATGAGCCACGACCTCGCCCCGCCCGAGGCCAGCAGCGAGTTCGTCAGCCAATCGTCGACGCTCAATCGCCGACCGGCGGCGACCCGCAGACGACCGCACGCTTACCCCACGGCGATCAGACTTCGCGTCGTACATCTCGAGGTCGGCATCCGACAGCAGGCTCGCGACGGTGGAGTCGGGTTCCGACATCGAGATGCCGATGCTTGCGCCGATGCGTACGGGGCCGACCTCCAGCCGGTACGGCGACGACAACGCTGCTTCGATCCGGTCGGCAAACTGGCGCGCCGCCGAGCGAGTCCCCAGGCCTGCCGCGACGACGACGAACTCGTCGCCACCCACACGCGCCACGAGATCGATCGGTCGAATGCTCTGCTCGAGGCGACGACCCACCAGTCTGAGCAGCTCGTCGCCAGTTTCATGGCCGTAGAGATCGTTGACCGGCTTGAACCGGTCAAGATCGATGAACAGCACCGCAAAGCGGTCGCCGCCGAGATGCTTGTGCATGTGCTGCACAAGGAACGACCGATTCGCCAACCCGGTCAGCGGATCGTGTTGGGCCAGGTATTCGAGTTCTTCGCGGGCAACCTGTAGCTCGGTCAAGTCATAGCCGGACACGACGATGCCAGCGACCACCGGATCGTCGACGAGGCCGACCATCTCGAACCGCACCGGCCGCGTGCGGCCTCCGACCACCTTCATCGGCACCTCGATCGACTCGGATCGGTTCGCCACCCGCAATCTGGCGAGTGCTGCGATCACCTCCGTGACGCCTTCATCAGCCACGAACGAGGTAAGCGGCGCACCGACCACCTTGGTGAGGTCATGACCTAACAATCGTGTGAACGCAGCGTTCACGCTGGCAACTACCCCATCGGCATCGAGCAACAACATGATCGACGGAGCAACCTGCACCACCTGCTGAAACCGGGTCACGTCGTTCGCGGCCACCTCCCACATCCGCCGCTGGGTGATGTTGCGGCCCACGCCGAGCAGCCCGGTCAACTTCCCATCTTCGAAGATGCTGGTACCGACCACCTCGTACCAATGCCAAGCGCCACGCCCATCGCGGATCCGTACCTCCACCGGCGTGCCGATCGGCTTGCCCTGGCGATCGGCGCCCTGCATTGAATCGATCGAGGACAGCACGCCGGCGACGTCGTCAGGGTGCACGACATCGAGAATCGAACGTCCGATCCACTCGGCCGGAGCAAGGTCGAGTTGCTGCTCGACGGCTTGGTTGAGGAAGGTCACGGTGCCGTCGAGGTCGAGGACGTACAGGCAGTCCGGTAGCGCGTCGATGAGCGCGCGCATGTCGATGGCCTGCATCTGTTCCGCCGAGTTCACAGTGTTGTCATCGGCACCGTGGCTGTTGTCCTGAAGCCCTGGATGGGTGCTCCTGGGTAGACCAGCGGCGTGGACGAATCAGGGCCGACGAAGTCGGTCGGCCGCCTGGGGTGGCATGCGGCCGATGCCGCCTGACTCGGTGAGCATGTCGGCAAGGGTGCGGTCGGCGTGACGCGAACGCCACAGCAGCATCTGTTGGGCGAGCGGCAGCACCACGTCGGGGTCACGTTGCTCGGTCCGCCATGTGGGGTCGGCAACCAGGTCGAAGCACAGCCAACTGCCGTCGCCGAACTGCACGTAGCCGTGCTGCTCGGTACGCAGCACGGCCAAGTGCTGTCGTTCGGCGCGACGGTCCCACGGCCACTCGCCGAGACCGAACCGGATGAACACGTCGCGCCAGTCGTACTCCCAGTGCGCCGCATCTCTCCACGCAGCTGGTGCTTCGCCACGTAGAAGAGCGGTCAGCGGCAGGCCGTCGCACTGCAACGGAACCGGCACGCTCATCACATCGCACAACGTAGGCATGATGTCGACGTTCTCGGTGAACCTGTCGACGACAGTGCCGAACGCCTCCGGGTGCGACGGGTCGCGGATGATGCCAACGATGTGATAGCTGGATTCCCAGTACCCCATCTTCTGGATCAGGCCGTGGTCGCCGAGCATCTCGGCATGGTCGGCGGTGACCACGATAACGGTGTTGTCCCAAGCGTCGAGTTCCCGGAGTGCACTCCACAGGCGACCGAGTTGGTCGTCGACCTCGCTGATCATCCCGAAGTACTGCGCCCGCAACTCGCGCATCTCGGTCTCGACGGTGGGGGCGGCAGCTTGCTGCAGGCTCAACATCGATTCGTGCAGACGGTGACGTCGGTCTGCGGCGAGGATCGGCATCCCGACGTCGACAGGGTCGTACTCGGTCGACCAGTGCCCGGCGGCGTTGTACGGCGGGTGGGGTCGGATGTAGCTGAGATGCGCGAACCAGGGCGCGTGTTGCCCGCGGAGCCAATCGATCGCGTGGTTCGTAAGAAATGCCGAGACGCTGTGCTCGGCAGGGCGCTGCGACTCGGTGGCGAGTACCTCGTCGGGATCATCCGAGATCTCGTGGCCGAGATCACGCAACCATGCCAACCACGGCGAATGTGCTGCGGGCAGATCGAGCACGGCATCAAAGCCCGGGAGCACACCCTCGTAGTCGAACAGACGCGGATCATCGGGCCGATCGACATCACGCGGGTCGACCGACTGATCGGTGTAGCCAAACAGCGCCGGCTCGTAACCGGCCCGCCGAGCGGCGAGCGCGACGTTGTCAAAGCGCGCATCGAGCGGCGTACCGTTGGCCACCACCCGGCTATTCATCTGGTACATGCCCGTATAGAGCGCGGCGCGCCCTGGCGCGCACGGTGCGGCCTGGCTGTAGTGGCGTGCGAGGCGGATCCCCTCGGCCGCCAATGCATCGAGGTTCGGTGTCTTGACCACAGGGTGCCCCGCACACGACAGGCTGTCACCCCGGAACTGGTCGAGAGTGATGAACAACACGTTGGGACGGCGGGTCACCCAACGAATCTACTCATCCATGACGGCCCTTTGATCGATCTGGGAATCGGCCGCAGCCTCGGCATCTGTCGTGGGGTAGTTTCCAGTCTCATGAGACCTGTCCCCGGCATCCGCGCACGATCGATCACCGCCGCGGTCTTGTTGGTCGTGTGGACCGGATGCTCATCCGACACGGGTTCGTCTGCGGCCACCTCGGCGACAACGACGCCGGCCACCAGCGCGCCAGCCACCACTGCACCGACCACCACTGCACCGACCACCACTGAACCAGTGTCGACCGTCGCTGCGAGCACTGCTCCACCGACCACGGTGCCGGCAGCCCCGCTCACCATCGACGAGTTGCTGACACTCGGTCGGCCGATCGTGCTCGCCCATGCCGGCGGCGAGGACGAGCGACCCCACTCGCTCGCGTTCTCGTTCGGCGAGGCCGTGAAGGCCGGCGTGGACATGCTCGACTTCGACGTGCAACTCACCGGCGACGGGGTGCTGGTGGTGCAACACGACGACAACGTCGAGCGCACTACCGAGGGCACTGGCAAGATCGCCGAGATGACGTACGACCAGCTGTCGAAGCTAGACAACGCCTATTGGTTCACGAAGGACTGCACCTGCCGAGACCAACCCGACGCCGCCTACATCTACCGAGGCATCCGCACGGGCGATGTGCCGCCGCCAGCCGGGTACACCGCTGACGACTTCGCGGTACCGCGCTTCAGCGACATCGTCACGCGGTTTCCACTGATGCTGCTGAACATCGAGATCAAGGGCACCGGCGACCTGGCCGTCGCCGCCGCCAAGGAATTGGCGCAGGAGCTCACCGATCTCAATCGCCTCGACAACGCCGTGGTCACATCATTCGACGACCCAGTAGTCGATGCCTTCCACAGCTTCGCACCGACGGTCGAGGTCACGCCAGGACTCGGGCTCGCCTCGGCCTGGGTACTGAATCGCACTCCGCTTCCAGGGGACATGCGGATCCTGCAGCTACCCCCCGAGTTCAGCGGCACCGAGGTGCTCACCCCGGAGGTGATCACCGACTCGCACGCCGCCGGGTACGTGATCTGGGTGTGGCCGAACAATCGTGAGTTCGAAAATGCCGCCGGTTACGACGAGTTCTTGCGGCAAGGCATGGACGGACTGAACATCAACTTCCCGGCCGAAGGCGTGGCGGCGGTCGGACGCTTCGTCGGTGAACCAAGCCCGGCAGGCGCAGGTGCCGACCTTACCGCTGCGGCATCGGCGGCCCAGCGAGCGATCGACCAAGGAGACAACCTACGTGACTGCCCATTCGGGCCGCCCGACTCCCTCATCGGGCTGCTTCCCGCCTCGTTACCGCTCGCGCCAGGTTTCGCAACAGGCGTCGAGGGACACGGCCAGGTGTTCTCCGGCGGTGACGTCGACATCACCTACTGCGATCTCGTGCCGGATCCGTCTGAGGACGGTCCGATCGACGAGATCCGTGTCGACGTCTCTCCCGGTACGGTCGATCTCGACACGTACTTGACCGAGGAGTTCACAGATCCAGCCGACGTCGATGTCGCCGCCGAGGCCGACCTGGACAGTGGGTCGCTGCATTCGGCGTGCTGGGACCACAACAAGGAGTGCGGCGCGTTCTGGCAGGGTGATGGGCTGTTCATCGGCATCACGATCGTCGGTGCCGCAACGGTCACTGCGAGCGACGCAGTAACAATCGCCGAGACCCTGGTGCCCGAAATCATCCGCCGACTCACTGCTGCGACAGGCTGACACACCGACACCGACACCAACACCAACACCAACACCAACACCAACACCAACACCGCCACGTCTTACCTGAACAGGTCGCGGCTTTGATCACGCAGGACTGGGGCGATGGTCGCATTGTCATCGCGCTCCCAGACGTGACCGCGGATCACAGCGACCGGCACACGTGATGTGTTGCCCTTCACCAACTCGGCGGCCCCGGCCAACTCATCGGCGGTACACAGCGCCTGCACCCGGAACTCGTGGCCGTGCGGGTCGACCTGGCCGATGTAACTGGTGATCGGCTGCATGCCGGCAATGCCGATCGCGATATCGGTCTGGCCCTCACGCCATGCACGTCCGAACGTATCGCTCACGATCACCGCCGCATCGACGCCGGCACTGGCGAACCCATCGCGGATTCGGCGGGCCGACGCATCACTGTCGAGCGGAAGCAGCACCACCCGACCGTGCGCGCCGCTGCTGGATTGATCGATCCCACTGTTGGCGCACACGAAGCCGTGGTGGGTCTCGGTGATGAGGATCGGCCCGACCTGGCGGACCACCCGCTTGGCTTCACGAAGCACCAGTTCGGTCACCGCCGGATCCTTGTCCCACGGCGTCGACCAGTCGATCGCGAACTGCGACGGTTGCACATCGGCCAACTCGACCAATCGACCCTCGGCCTTCGAGACGATCTTGGAGGTCACGACCACTACATCACCGTCGTCGAGCGGCGTGCCGGCAGCCAGGGCGGCTTCGACGATCATCGTGGCAAGATCGGAGCCGGGTGTGATCTCGGGCAGACCCGGAACCCCGAACAACTGCATGGCCATGTGCTGCCGCCGGTCAGGCCGCAAGACCGGCGAGAAACTCGACGATCGCCGTGTTCACCGGTACTGGGTTGGTGAGGTTGGCCGCATGCGCTCCACCGACCTTGACCACTCCGCTGCAACCGACCAGACCGGCTGCCATCTCCTCGGCATGCTCCATCGTGATCGCAGTGTCCTGCGTGCCGTGCACCACGAGCGCTGGACACGTGATCTCACCGAGACGCGTGCTCACATCGTCACGGCTGAGGAGGCACCGTCCCGGCTCGGCCAGCAGATCCTTCGGGCGGCTCTGCCACTTGGCGATCCACGCTGGGCTGACCGCCGGATCATCGATGATGATCGCGGCGACGGCATTGGCGAGGTCGTCGACCGGGCCGACCGCTAGCCACATGTCGAGCATCGCCTGGTTTGCGGCAAGCGTCTCGGGTGCGTCGAGCGCAGCGCCGGAGTCGAGCAGGATCAGTGCACGGACCCGGTCGGGCGCAGTAAGAGCGACTCGCAGAGACAGGTAGCCACCCTGGCTCATCCCGCCGAACACGGCACTGTGGATGCCGAGGTGGTCGAGCAGACCGAGGCAATCGGCCGCCGAATCCCAATAGCTGAACGGCTTGCCGTCGAACACCGTCTGCCCGAAGCCGCGCTCGTCCCAGGTGATCACACGGTAGTGATCACGCAACACGGCAAGCTGCGGAGCAAACATCTCGAGATCCATCAGGAACCCGTGCGACAACACGACCACCGTCCCATCACCGCCCGAATCCTCGAAGTTAATTTCCTGGCCATTGATCTGGGCGTGAGGCATGGGCTGAACGTAGCAGTGTGGGATGCAGCACAATGGGGTCATGGCTGACCAGACCGTCTCGGAGATCTTCGACCCCTCGGCATGGCGCGTGGTGCCGGGCTTCGACTTCGACGACATCACCTACCATCGCAGCATCGGCGCCACCCCTGCCGAACGCGCCACAGTGCGAATCGCGTTCGACCGCCCAGAGGTCCGCAACGCGTTTCGACCGAAGACCGTCGACCAGTTGTACACCGCACTCGATCACGCTCGGATGAGCACCGACATCGGCTGTGTGCTGCTGACCGGAAACGGCCCCTCACCGAAAGATGGCGGCTGGGCGTTCTGCAGCGGCGGCGACCAACGGATCCGCGGCAAGGACGGCTACAAGTACGCCGAAGGCGACACGGCCGACACCATCGAAGCGGGCAGGACCGGGCGGCTGCACATTCTGGAGGTGCAGCGACTCATCAGGTTCATGCCCAAGGTCGTGATCTGTGTGGTGCCTGGCTGGGCGGCCGGCGGTGGGCACAGCCTGCACGTGGTTGCCGATCTCACGATTGCCAGCCGCGAGCACGCCCGGTTCAAACAAACCGATGCCGATGTCGCCAGTTTCGACGGTGGATTCGGATCGGCTTACCTCGCCCGTCAGGTGGGCCAGAAGTTCGCCCGCGAGATCTTCTTCCTCGGCCGTGAATACACCGCCGACGACGGCCAACGGATGGGCATGGTCAACGCGGTCGTCGCCCATGCCGACCTCGAGCGCGAGGCGTTGCAATGGGCCAAGGAGATCAACTCGAAGAGCCCGACGGCACAACGGATGCTGAAGTTCTCGTTCAATCTGATCGACGATGGCCTGGTCGGCCAGCAGGTGTTCGCAGGCGAGGCAACCCGGCTGGCGTACATGACCGACGAGGCCGAGGAGGGCCGTCGATCATTCCTCGAAAAGCGTGAGCCCGACTGGAGCGCGTTCCCCTGGCAGTTCTGAACAGAACATCGGTTGACAGCGAACACTCGTTCGTGATCGGCTGAGAGGATGCACGCCGTTGCCCGCATCGCCTCCTCGACTCCGTTGGCGTTCGTCACGTTCTGCGTCATCGACATCGAAACGACGGGCGGATCCGGGGCCGACTCGATCACCGAAGTCGGGGCGATGAAGGTCTGCGGCGGCGAAGTGCAGGGCACCTTCCAAACTCTGGTGGCGTGCGCTGGACCAATCCCGCCGGAGATCACCCATCTCACCGGCATCACGACCGCGATGGTCGACACAGCTCCTCCCATAGGTCAGGTACTTGCCAATCTGGTCGAGTTCGTCCACGGGTCGGTACTCGTTGGCCACAACGTGCGGTTCGACTTGCGCTTCCTCGAGGCCGAATTGCAACGGGCCGGATATCCGTCGTTCGGCTGCCCGGTGATCGACACTTTGGCGCTGGCCCGGCGTCTTGTGCGCGACGAAACCGACAACTGCCGGCTGGGCACGCTGGCTGAGGCGCTGCAACTCGACCACCGGCCGACGCATCGCGCCTTCACCGATGTACTCGCCACCGTCGATCTATTGCATCTGCTGATCGAACGCGCCAGCGGCTACGGCGTCGATGCGCTCGATGATCTGCTCGCGTTCGCGCGTACGGCCGGACATCGGCAGGCTGCGAAGCTCCGCATGATCCGGCGGATGCCGAGAGTTCCTGGCGTCGTGATCGTTCATGGCGGGCGCGATGAGGTCATTCATCTCGACACCGCCACGAACCTCCGTCGTCGAGCACGAAGTTGGTTCGCAAGCCGCGATGGACGCCGGATCGGGCCGATGCTCCGCGAGGCACAGCGGTTCTCCTGGGTGGAAACGCCTGACCGGGCGACCGCCATGCAGGTCGCCTCGACGATGCACGCCGAGCACCGCCCGCGCTACCCCACACCACTTGCTCGGTAGCGTCCTCGCCGTGATCCTCGTCGACGACCCCGATGACCCACGACTAGCACCGTTCCGGCTCAATGAGCGCGGCCTGTCCAGCAGACCGCAGCGACGCGACGACCGAGGCGACGGTTGGTTCATTGCCGAGGGCGACCTGGTTGTCGAGCGCGCTCTGCGCGCCGGATGTACGCCGGTGGTGGCGCTTGCCGACAGCGTGCACCCTCCTGCGATCGTCGACTATCTCGACACGGTGATCCCGGTGTTCGCCGCGGATGAAGCCAGCCGACGGCTCATCACGCAGAACGGCGTGGCCAACACGCTCCTGGCGATCTTCCAGCGTCCACCACGCTGCCCCGTTGCCGCACTCGCCGCGCGAAGCACTCATCTCGTGGTAGCGGAAGCAGTCGACAACCCGGTGAACATCGGCTCGATCATCCGTAATGCGGCAGGGCTCGGCTGGCATGGATTGGTGCTCGATCAAACCAGCGCGGACCCGCTCGCACGTCGGGCGCTGCGGGTGTCGATGGGCCACGCCGTTGCGTTTCCACATTCCCGAACGACCGACATGGTGGCGACGCTCCACGAACTCGTTGCTGCGGGCTATGCACTTGTCGCGCTCACGCCGGCCGACCACGCGTGCGACATCGACCTGCTGCCACGCTTCGACCGGGTAGCGCTGCTCGTCGGCTCGGAGCGCTCAGGCCTCACGGGTCCGGTGTTCGCACTCGCCACGGTGAGCGCGAGGATTCCGATGGTCGCATCGATCGACTCGTTGAATGCCGCTGCCGCGACGGCCATCGCGTGTCATGTATTACGCCCCTGCACTCCAGCGTGAGCTACTGCTGCTGTTGCCGAGCCGCCGAGACCCGCAGTCCGGTGTCATTGCGCAAGTGCTCTGCCGCTGAGATGAAGTACTGCAACAAGGTGGCCTGCAGATCGGGGTCGGGCTGTTCCGCGTAAACAGCGGCAGTCATGTGCACAAGCCACCGGTCACGCTGCAACGGACCAACGGTGAACGGCATGTGCCGCATCCGTAGTCGGGGGTGACCGCGCTCGTCCATGTACGTGGTCGGCCCGCCCCAATACTGCGCGAGGAACAACGTGAGGTGGTGACGCGCTGGGCCCAGATCATCGCGGCCGGGATACAGCGAGATCAGCACTTCGTCGGTCACGACACCCAGGTAGAAGTGATCGACCAGCCGCTCGAAGAACGACATCCCGCCACACCGGTAATAGACGCTGACCTCCTTGTCACTAGTCATCTGGTCGCTCATTGCCCGCATGATACGGGCAGGCGATGCCGGGAGGCAGAATGTCTCAGGCTGCCATCGGATCGTAGATCCGCACGCCGGTGAGGAACTCCGGCCGGATCACGATCGGGGTTTTGCCGTCGCACGGATCGAGGATCACCGCTTCGGGAGTGGCAAGGAGCACCATCGCCGAAATGACCTCACCGTTCATCTCCATCTCGATCACATCACCTGTTGCCACGTTCACCGCCTGCTCCCTTCGTTGTCTTGCCGTTACCGAACCTGCTGTTGCATCAGGTACATCGACACGTCACGTGGCGGACTTGAGGAAAAGTTCACGAATTCTTGCGGTCATTGTGGCGTGGTGTTCGCGATCCGGTCGATCATTCGCTGTACCGCCGAGCGCGCCGCAATGTCGTTATGCCGCAACGCGACCGAGTTACTGCCTCGGCGGGCGAAGGCGGGCGCTCGCGATGTACTGTGCGGACCGAGAGCGAAGATCGCGGGATGCGCCGAACCGTCGCTGCGAACAACGCGCTGATCGCGCGAGGACACCTTGATCTGTCCAAGTTCGAACTCGGTGCCATCATCGTCACGCAACACCTGCTCGGTAACGCTGCCCCGAGCAGCGAGGCTTCGAACGAGAGCGCTGCGTGAATGCCGCAGCGTCGGATCGGGAATTCGTGCGTCGAGCACCGCCCGAGCATGCACGACTCGCTCGGTGCTGGTGCTCCCGGCCAGAAATCCGTCCTCATCGCAGGTCATCCACATCTCGGCACCGAGGAACGTGACCAGACCTGCATCGACGAGAGCGAGGAGTTCGTGCAATCGGCGCGGGGGCGGCCCGCTGGCGAAGTAGCTGAAGAAGCCGAACCACCAGTGATCGAACTCCTCCACTCGCGACCTGGCACTCATCGTCGGTGCCCCGAGGATGCGCGGCAACAGCCCGAGTACAGCCAGGAATGCGTTGAACGCCCCGAGGTCGGCACTGAAGTGTTGATCCGTACGGCGGTGCACGTCGGCCGCGATATGAGCGCGAATGTGAGCCTGCATGTCGGCATCGTCGCGGAACCACAGCCCGGCCAGTGGACGGTCGAGTGCCTCGAAGTCGATCCGGTCCTCGAACGCGGTGACCGAGCGGGCAATGAGTGCATTCATCGCATCGCCGCACCATTCCAAGGGTTCCATCGCCGAGTCGAACTCGGCCCATGACATGCTGACGCGCTGGGGGTGGCCTTGGAACAGTTGATGGTAGTAGCCCCAGGCGACCTCCTTGGCGATCAGCGGCCATGCGTGCGCCCGGAACAGCAGCGGATCGTGTGTTGCGATGATCGCCGCAATTGCCTCGGGGGTGAAAAACCGAGGATGCCGGGCGCGAGTGCCGACAAGGTCGTAATCGAGTTTCGATCGGTACGGCACACCTCGACGCGATCCAACATGAAAGACCGGTTCGAGTCC
Source organism: Actinomycetes bacterium (assembly GCA_025359865.1). Classification (GTDB taxonomy): domain Bacteria; phylum Actinomycetota; class Acidimicrobiia; order Acidimicrobiales; family Ilumatobacteraceae; genus VFMC01. The sequence continues at coordinate 15,069 of JANYDH010000011.1, forward strand.
GCTCGGCGCGTACCGCAGCGACCCATCGTCGACCTCCACGAACGTGCCGCCGCGCCCACCCGTCATCAAGACCAGTTTGTCGACGAAGTCGAGACCGAAACCGCGCACGATGACGTCGGCACCCGGCAGGAACACATCGAGTGATACATCCGACGCGTGCCCGGGGGCCAGATACGCCAGCCCATGACGGCGGGCATGTTCGACCATGGCGGCAAACTCACCTGCCGGCTCCGCGTCGAGGTGGCCGAGCGTCAAGATGGCCGCATCGGCGATGAACGATTCGTGACCGCCGTCGAGCACGATTCGCACGGTTCCGTCATCCAGATCGTCGATCGCCACGGCCGAGGCCGCGTGCACCACGACACGAGCAGCGCCGCTGATCCGCTCGATCGCCCGCCCGAAGCACCACTGCATGTACTCGCCACCCAGGCGGCGGGTTGCGAAATGGGTGGGTGCCAACGTCTTTGCCTCGGCCACCAACTCTGGCGTCGAAAGCGCGTCGGTCGCAGACGAAACCGCCCACTCGGCCATCGATGGGCCCTGCACGATGGGGCCGTGGCAGGTGACGCTGGGATCGAGGAACAAGGTGGTGTCCATCGCCAACGAGTTCATCCTGAGCAGTGGCGACTGGTCGAATCGCCAGATCCGCCCCGCGCCCGGCGAGAATGGATCGACGAGATGGATAGTGATCGGCTCAGCGACTTCGCCGCATGTCGCGAGCATCGGCGGCAGGTTCGCGACAACCCGCTCCAGCACGCTCACGCCGCGGGGCCCGATGCCAACGATCGCTAGCCCGGCCACGTGGACAGTCTCGTGAGGTTGACGATGGCTGTCAATTCAGGAAAACGTAGGTGGCTGCCAATCGGGAAAGATCTCCGGAAGGCCATCGCTGACCTTCACCGGAAATACCGGCGGTCGCTTCTCGAGAAAGCTGACTACACCCTCTCGGGCATCGGCGCTGCGACCGCGCTCGGCGATGCCACGCGAGTCGACGCGGTGCGCTTGCATCGGATGATCGGCGCCGAGCATTCGCCACAACATCTGTCGGGTGAGCGCAACACTGACGGGCGAGGTGTTGTCCACGATTTCCTTGGCGATGGCGTGGGCTGCAGGCAACAGGTCGTCCGGCGCATGAACGCTGCGAATCAGGCCGCCTGCTTGCGCTTCCGCGGCACTGAACACACGGCCCGAGTAGCACCACTCGGCCGCCTGACTGATACCAACCAGGCGTGGCAGGAACCATGATGAGCATGCCTCGGGAACGATGCCGCGACGCGCGAACACAAAGCCGACTTTGGCATTCTCGCTGGCCAGGCGAATATCCATCGGCAGCGTCATCGTGATGCCCACACCGACCGCTGGGCCATTGATCGCAGCGATCACAGGCTTCGTGCACTCGAAGATCCGCAGGCTGACGAGCCCGCCGCCGTCACGCGGAACACCGGGAACCTGAGTGTGCACGTCGCTGCCGCCCGCAGCAAAGGTGTCACCACCGCTCGCGAGATCCGCTCCTGCGCAGAACCCTCTGCCAGCGCCAGTGACGATCACGACACGGACGTCGTCATCGGCGTCGATGCGGTCAAACGCATCGATCATCTCACGCATCATTGTTCCCGTGAATGCATTGAGTTGCTCTGGCCGATTCAACGTGATGGTGGCAACGTGGTCGGCCACCGCATAGATGATCTGGTTGTACTCCATCCGCCGAAACTACTCAGGCAGACCTGACGACTCCCAGCCGAGCCATCCCGATCGGCTGAACCAACGCTGGGCATCGAGCACTAGACATCGAACACTAGACATCGAACACTAGACATCGAGGAAGCGGCTGGCTGCGGTGCCGGAACCGATGGCTCCGACCAGCATGCCGAGACCGATGATGGCCACGACGATCCCTGAGGGGTAGCTGCCGGTCACCACGAACGCGCCAAAGCCCGACTCGGACGGGAACGCGCGCACACCACTCGTCCAGTTTGCGTTGAACAACAGCATCGCCCCGCTCGCGAGCAAACCTCCGACGAGGCCCTGCAGCAAACCTTCCAACATGAACGGCAGCCGGATGAACCAGTTCGTGGCACCCACCAACTTCATCACCTCGATCTCTCGCCGTCGTGCGAACATCGCAGTACGGATCGTGTTCCAGATCAGCAACACCGCCGAGAGCAGCAAGAACGACGTGATCAGGAACAGCCTGATCCCGATAAAACTTCGCAGGGTCGACAGCACCTCGATCTGTTTACTGGGAAAGGCGACCGCCTGCACCTTGGGCAGTGTGCCCCAACTGGTACTCAGCTGTGTCAGCATCTCGGCACTGGTGGACGTGTTGGGCACCACCTTGAACTGCGTGGGGATGTTGTCACGATTGAGGAGCTGCAGCGTTTCTGGATCACCGGCGAACAGCCGTTGGGCCTCGGCCAGCGATCGGTCGACGTCGAGGTAGTCGAGCTTGGAGACATCGATCACGTTCGGTTGGCTCTCGAGCGCATCGCGGATGAGCTGCAACTGCTCGGGGGTGGCATCGTTCTGCACGTAGACGATCAATTCGACACCGCCTGACCATTGCGAAAGTTGGTTGTCGAAGCCGCGCTGAATGAGCAGTGTCAATCCGAAGAGCAGCAGCGACACCGACGCGGTGATGATGGCCGCGACGGTGAGCGTGAAGTTTCGCCGGAGACTGGCCCACATCTCGCGGAACGTGTAACTGATTCGGGAGAACATCTACTCGTACACCCCTCGGGCCTGGTCGCGAACGATGACACCGCGATCGAGTTGGATCACGCGCTTGCGCATCATGTTCACGATGCGCTGATCGTGCGTGGCCATCACGACGGTGGTGCCGGTCTTGTTGATGCGATCGAGTAGTCGCATGATGCCCTCACCGGTCGCAGGGTCGAGGTTGCCCGTCGGCTCGTCGGCCAGCAAGATCAACGGCCGGTTGACGAACGCGCGGGCAATCGACACACGCTGCTGCTCGCCACCCGACAGTTGGTGGGGGAAGCGCTCCTGCTTGCCCGCCAGACCGACCAGATCGAGCACGGCCGGCACTTGCTGGCGGATGACGTGCTTGGGGCGCCCGATCACCTCGAGCGCGAACGCGACGTTTTCGAACACGGTCTTGTTGCTCAGCAGCTTGTAGTCCTGGAAGATGTTGCCGATGTTGCGCCGTAACAGCGGCACCTTCGAATCGGGCATCTCGTTGATGTTGCGACCGGCCACCCACACGGAGCCTTTTTCGGGCTTCTCCTGGCGGTTCATCAGCCGCAGTAACGTGCTCTTACCCGAACCCGACGGGCCAACGAGGAACACGAACTCGGCCTTGGCGATGTCGAAACCGGCATCGCGCAGCGCCGTGACCTCGGTGCTATAGCTCTTGGTGACGTTCTCCAGCTTGATCATTCGTGCTCCAGCTTGATCATTCGGGCGTTGAACCTAGTTCGCCGTGTCCGACTCACGGCGTCGCCACCTCAGGTAGCCCTCCATGAACCCGTCGATGTCACCATCGAGTACCGCTGCGACATTACTGACCTCGACCTCAGTACGGAGGTCTTTCACCATCTGGTACGGCTGCAGCACGTACGACCTGATCTGGCTACCCCAGCCGACGTGAGCTTGGCGCCCGGCAATACGATCGAGTTCGGCATCGCGCTCTTCTTCGACCTTCGCGGCCACCATGGTGCGTAACCGATTCAACGCCTTCTCACGGTTCTGAAGTTGGCTGCGCTCTTCTTGACTGCTGGCCACCAGACCGGTTGGTTCGTGGATGAGCCGCACCGCCGACGATGTCTTGTTGACGTGCTGGCCGCCGGCGCCACTGGCACGGAAGACCTCCATCCGCACGTCGGATTCGTTGATCTCGATATCGGGATCATCCATCACCGGCCATACCTGCACCGCCGCGAAGCTGGTCTGGCGACGACCCTGGTTGTCGAACGGGCTGATCCGCACCAGTCGGTGCGTGCCGCGCTCCGCGACCATCAGGCCATAGGCGTAGCGCCCGGTGAGCGTGAACTCCGCCGACAGAATGCCGGCCTCGGTACCTTCGCTGATGCCGTCAACTTCGAATCCGAAACCGCGGCGCTCGGCCCACCGGCCGTACATCCGCAGCAGCATCTCGCTCCAGTCCTGGGCATCGACACCGCCGTCTTTCGCGTTGATCTGCACGATGCAACTCGCCTCGTCGTGCTCGCCGGTGAACAGACTGCGCAGATCGAGTTGGTCGAGGCGCGCAGTGACACTCGTGACACCGGACTGAATGTCGGGTTCCTGAGTTTCGTCGTCCATCTCGCGAGCCATTTCGTGCAACACCTCGGTGTCGTCGAGATCGCGGCGGAGTGCGTCGAAGTCGTCGATGTCACCTTTGACATTGGAGTACTCAGCGTTGAGTTTCTTCGCGAACTCCTGGTCGTCCCACAGGTCGGGACGGGCTACCTCGGCCTCGAGTTCCACCAAGCGCAACCGGTTGCTGTCGATTTTCAGGTAACCGCCTGCTTCTGCGATGCGGCCGCGCAGTTCCTTCAGATCGTCAGAGAAATCTCGCATGTGGTGACCGCTCCGTCAGACCGTTGCGCCGTGGCAGAGCTTGAACTTCTTGCCGCTTCCGCATGGGCATGGAGCATTGCGTGGGGTCTTCGACAATTCGTCCTTGACCACAGTCTGCTGTTTGGCAGATGCAGCAGGTACTGCCGGGGCCAACGCCTCGACAGGGATTTCGCCAGCAGCCGCTGCTGCTCGAGCGGCTGCGGCGATGCCATCGGTCTGCTGGTTGTCGCTCGACGTCTGCTGAATGTTCTGCACCTCGGGTGCTGGCGCCTCGTTGCGCACAACCTGCACGTGCATGACGTACTTGACGAAATCCTGGGCAATGCCCTTCATCAACTGGCCAAACATCTCGAAGCCCTCACGCTGCCACTCGGTGAGCGGATCTTTCTGCCCCATCGCGCGAAGGTTGATGCCCTCCTGGAGGTAGTCCATCTCGTCGAGGTGTTCGCGCCACCGTTGGTCGATGATTCGCAGCATCACCTGCCGCTCGACATCACGCATCACCTCGCCACCCAGTTCGACCTCACGCTTTTCGTAGTAACCAGAAGCGTCGGCCATCACCAGGTCGTACATCTTGTCGGTGTCGTGGAGCTTGTCGAGCTGGCCCACTTCGATCTCGTTGGGCCAGAACGTGCGCAGTTCTTTGACGAAACCGTCGAGATCCCACTCGTCTTCGGCAACGCTCGCGCAGTGGGTTTCGATGAGAGCATCGACCGCGTCGGCGAGATACTCCATCGCCGCCACCTTGAGATCGGCACCTTCGAGAATCTGGTCGCGGCGCTGATAGATCACCTTGCGCTGCTCGTTCATCACCTCGTCGTACTTGAGCACGTTCTTACGGATCTCACCATTGCGTTGCTCAACCGTGGTCTGTGCCCGCTCGATTGCCTTGGTGACCATCTTGGCTTCGATCGCCTCATCGTCTGGCAAAGCACGACCCATGACCCAGCTGAGTGCACCGGTGGCGAACAGTCGCATCAGTTCATCGTCGAGACTGAGGTAGAATCTGCTGTCGCCCGGATCGCCCTGGCGGCCAGCGCGCCCGCGCAACTGGTTGTCGATTCGGCGGCTTTCGTGCCGCTCGGTGCCGAGCACGTAGAGACCGCCGACCTCACGGATCTTGTCGCCTTCGACCTTGCACTGTTGTTTGAATTCGACCAGTAACTGGTCGTAGCGGGCCATTGCCGCTGCCCGGTTCGTCACGAACTCTTCGTCGGGCTCATCGGGAAGCGCGAACTCGTCGACCAACAGGTCGACAGCAAAGCCCTCGTTGAGCACGCCCTGGCGAGCCAACCCCTCGGGATTGCCACCGAGCAGGATGTCGACACCGCGACCGGCCATGTTGGTCGCAACGGTGACGGCATGCAAGCGCCCCGCTTGTGTGACCACTTGGGCTTCGCGGGTGTGCTGCTTCGCGTTCAACACCTCGTGAGGAATGCCACGTTTGGCCAGCAGCCGCGACAGATGCTCGCTCTTTTCGACGCTCACCGTGCCCACCAGTACCGGCTGCCCGGTCTCGTAGCGTTCGGCGATGTCGTCGACAACGGCAACGAACTTGGGGCTCTCACCTTTGTAGATCAGGTCGGCCTGATCGACACGACCGGGCGGCCGATTGGTGGGGATCGGCACCACTGCCAGACCGTAGGTGTTCATCAATTCGGCGGCCTCGGTCTGGGCGGTACCCGTCATGCCAGCGAGCTTGTCGTACATCCGGAAGTAGTTCTGAAGGGTGATGGTGGCCAAGGTCTGGTTTTCCTCCTTGATCTTGACACCCTCTTTCGCCTCGACGGCCTGATGGATGCCTTCACTCCAGCGACGGCCCTCGAGAATTCGCCCGGTGAACTCGTCGACGATCTTCACTTCACCATTTTGAACGATGTAGTCCTTGTCGCGCTTGTATAGCTCTTTGGCCTTGAGTGCTACCGACAGTTGGTGAACCAAGTTTTGCTGCACCTCGTCGTAGAGGTTCTCGATGCCGAGCGCCTGCTCGACTTTTTCAATACCTGCGTCGAGCGGCACGACGACGCGCTTGTCTTCTTCGACCTCATAGTCGACGTCTCGACGCAGCGAGCGCACGACACTCGCGAAGCGGTAATAGAGCTTGGCGGCATCGGCCATACGTCCACTGATGATCAGCGGTGTACGGGCCTCGTCGATGAGAATCGAATCGACCTCGTCGACGATCGCGAAGTTGTGACCGCGCTGCACCTTGTCGAGCAAGGTGCCAGCCATGTTGTCACGTAGATAGTCGAAACCGAACTCGTTGTTGGTTCCGTAGGTGATGGCAGCGGCGTAGGCAAGACGCTTCTCCGCCGGGCGCTCTTTGAAGCCAGGAATCACCAGACCGATGTCGAGACCCAGCCAACGGTGGATACGGCCCATCCACTCGGCATCGCGACGGGCGAGGTAGTCATTGACAGTGACCAGGTGGACACCATTGCCACCGAGACCGTTGAGGTACGCCGGCAGCGTACTGACAAGGGTCTTGCCTTCACCAGTCTTCATCTCGGCCACCCAGCCGAAGTGCAGCGCAGCACCACCCATCAACTGCACGTCGTAGTGGCGTTGGCCGATGACACGGGTGGCTGCCTCGCGCATGACCGCGAACGCTTCGACCAACAGGTCATCGAGGGATTCGCCCTGCTCGACGCGACCGCGGAACTCGCCCGTCTTTGCGCGTAGCGCATCGTCGGAAAGCGCCGCAATGGCGTCGGATTGCGCGTTGATGTCGGGTACGAGACCCTGCAGGGCTTTCAGCTTCTTGCCTTCGCCTGCGCGGAGGATGCGATCGAGGATGCTCATGCGGTGTTGGAGCCTACCGGGGCACCGCGTCGCCACCGTGGCAGTACACCGCTTGCCTTCGGCCTGATCTGTTCGCCGCGCATGATCAGCAGGCCCGTTGAAGGTTGACCGACTGCGCCGAGCCCATGCGCCTGCGTGGCGATGTTGGTCGTTGCAGGCCCGTGTGGGGCGTTGCGGCGGCGGCCACCAACCGTACATGCGCCACACCTGCCGCGCTGAGTGCCCGACCGGCAGCCTGGAGCGTGCCGCCCGTGGTGATGACGTCGTCGACCACGAGCACCCGAACGTCGGGCCGTACCGGGCGGGCCCGGAATGCCGGCCCATCAGCTGCCAATCGCTGGGCGCGGTTGCGGCCGGTTTGCGGCGCGCCGTGGGAGCGGTACAGCATCCGCCTGCATGGCACCCCGAGCTGTCGGGCCACCTCGCGCGCCAGCAGTTCTGCCTGGTCGAACCCGCGTTCGCGGAGGTGCGATGAACTCGTAGGTGCCCACGTGACGACATCGAAGGAGCGGGTACCGCGGCCACCAAGATGCAGACGTCTGACCATGAGCGTGGCCAAGTGCTTCGCAACGGGCCGTTTGTTGCGGAACTTCAGCGACAGGATCGCGCTTCGGGCGACGCCTTCGAACGAGAGCGCAGCGACCATTCCACCAGGGACACCGGGGCCAGCCGGGCCGGCCGGTTGGGCGACGGATGTGCTGGACGCAAGTGAGAACCGACACGGCCGGCACAGGACCGGGCCGTGCTGGCCGCAACATGCACACCGTTGGGAAAAGATCTGGGTGATCGACATGCCGGCAGTGTCGCAAAGGGGTGTCGCGTAGTTTCCTCGATACCCCCGGCGCCGTCTGACACTCAGGTAGCCTCGCCCGTCGTGGTGGCCGTCAATCAAACGATTCCGACCCGCGCCTACACGCCCTCGTCGACCCGGGCCGACTGGGCGAACCGGCTCGCCCGCTGCGTCGTCGGCCTGGCGTGTTTCGGCATCGGAATCAGTCTGATTCTTCAGGCGCGCCTCGGCGCTGCACCATGGGACGTGCTCCACCAGGGGCTCGCCCGCAAGACCGGTATCTCCATTGGCATCATCATCATCATCGTCGGCTTTGTGCTGCTGCTGGCATGGATCCCCCTGCGTCAGCGCCCCGGTGTTGGCACAGTGCTCAACGCGTTGGAGATCGGTCTGCTCGTCAACGTCGTGCTGCCGCTGCTTCCCGACACCGACCGCCTGGTCTGGCGGGTCGGTTATCTCGTGTTCGGCCTGGTCGTCATTGCCGCCGGATCGGGCATGTACATCGGGGCGGGCCTTGGTGCTGGACCTCGCGATGGGATCATGATGGGGCTCAAGGCCCGCGGCATCAGCGTGCGCGTAGGTCGCACTGTCATCGAACTACTGGTGCTGCTGGCAGGCGTGCTGCTCGGCGGCAGCGTGGGCATCGGCACGATTGCGTTCACCTTCGTCATCGGACCGCTGGTGCACATCTTTCTGCCGATGTTCAACCTGCCGCCTCGTCGTCCGCTGTGAGCTTTGGTCGTGAGATGTCGCTCGGCGACATC
>JANYDH010000014.1 GCA_025359865.1 Actinomycetes bacterium
GCACATTGCGGGTGGGGTGTGGCGGCACCCCGACCTGACTTCACCGATGTGAGTGGTGGGGCGTGGTCGACACGTGGAGGCACGTGTGCCTACGTAGCGACACGTGCCTCCACGTGTCGCTACGATCAGCGATCCGAACTCGCCACGGCGGAGACCCGGTCCCCGGCCGGCTGGCCTCTTAGCCGCGCGTCGCACCACCTCAGCCCGTCGATGATCACAACGCGGCAGCGTGAGCGAACGAATTCGTGCTCCAACTCGACACAAGGGCTGAGCTTTGGCGTTGGGTTGTTGTCAATGACAGCCCAACGCCAAAGGTCGAACGATTTCGCCTCACCCTCACCTTCGCCTCATCCTCGCCTTCGTTGCGGCGGTGCTCACGGCTACGGAGATGCGTTGACTACTTCGTTTCGTAGTCGGTGATCAAGGTTCCGATGTCGGTGAACGTCTTAGCCGTCGCGTCGTACTGCAGTACTTGTAGCGACTCGAACATGTAGGGGTCCTCCTCGCCGTTCGACCGGATGGTTGCGCCATCGCGAGCGAGCGAGGCGACATATGTGAAGTCGCGTGCCGCATTGATGATCGATGCGCGAGTGAGACCCTCCGGCGACGCCTGAGCCTGCTTCAAGATGGCCACGGTCACCTCGCCAACTGTCCAACCAACACCGGCTGTGGTGATGATGTCACCCTTGCCGATGCTGTTCATGTAGTCGACATAACCCTTGACCGACGGGTTCTGCTGCACGGCCGGATCGCCGAGGTCGACCAAGTTGCTGGACGTGATCAGACCGTTCGCCGCGTCACCGGCTGCGCCGAGGATGAGTTGGTTGGCACACGTGTTCGTGACGAACGTCTTGGGATCCCAGCCGGCGTTCTGGGCCTTGGCTGCAGCAAGTTCGGTGAGAAAGCCGATGCACCCGGCGCCGAGCGGCACCGCCATGATCACATCGGGGGCCTTGCTGGCGATGCTGGTGATCTGTGACGTGGGCGGATTGGCATCGGTTGCTTCGATGGTCTGCTCGTCGACGATGTCCAGGTTGAACTCGCCAGCGAGTTCCTTGAACGCATCGGCGTAGACCTGGCCAAACTCGCTGTTGACGTAGAACAACCCCACCGTGGCCCCGTCGGGGAACAAGTTGGAGATCTGCTGTGCATAGACCTTCGACTCGACGTTGTAGGGCACCAATAGTCCGGTGGTCCATGGGAAGTCGGCAACCTCACCCCACGTGGGCGATCCACTGAGTGCGTTGAGCTGCGGGATGCAGTCGTCATTCAGTGTTTGACGGACAGCGGCGTTGTTGGGTGTACCGATGATGCCGGTGAACACGTTGGCACCCGCGTCGATCAGCTTCGAGACAGCGCCGGGAGTGAGATCCTTGCTGTACTGGTCGTCTTCAACTGTCAGCTCGATCTTGGTGTCACCCAACAGGCCCTGCTCGTTGGCGTAGTCGATGTAAGCCTGCAGCCCGTCCTTGACGGGGGCGAACGCGGCTGCTGCGACACCGCCGGTGAGCGGCATGACCGAACCGATCTGTACCGTGCCCTCGATAGGGGCGTCGGCTGCTGCGGGATCGACACAATCATCGGTGTTCACCGCAAACGCTGCCGCCTTGGCGTCGGTCGCAGCCGGGGCGGTATCGGGCGCTGCCGTATCAGCGGGCGCGTCGGTACCAGCAGGCGCTTCAGTGGCAGCCGACTCCGTATCAGCGGGAACGTCGGTACCAGCAGGCGTTTCGGTACCAGCCGGAGCCCCGGTTCCGGCCGGAGCCACCGTGGTGGCCGGCGCAACGGTGGTGACTGCTGTCTTGCTATCACTACCGCATGACGCAACCAGCATGACACCTGCCGCAGCAAGCGCGACGAGTTTTGAACGATTCATGATCACGGACTGTCCCCCTTCATCGGGTGGGCCTAGAGTTCCCCGGCTACGGTGTCGTCGACAGGGGTGTCTACGAGCGTACCTGTGCCTGTGCCTGTGCCCGCCCGGCGTGGAACGATCCGCATGAGTCGCGGGCTGTGCTGATGCCACACTCCGACAATGCCTCTGGGCGCTACGAACATGAGCGCGATGAGCGTCACCGCGAAGATCCCCGTACCCGGCGAGGTCTTCGCCCAAGAAAAGAACGGCCGGATGATGGCGGGGATGTTCTTTTCGTCGCTCCAGTCGCCGGTCTTTTGGGTGATGAACACATACAGGCCAGAACCGATGATCGGCCCCCACAGGGAACCAGCGCCGCCGATCACCATGACGATCAAGAATGTGATCGAGCCTGCGATCGAAAGAAACGTCGAGTCGGGCACGACGTTGTTGGTAAGGATCGTCGAAACACACCCGGGGAGTGCGCACAACCCCGCAGAGATGCCGAACGCCATCGCCTTGGTACCTGCCAGGTTGACGCCCATCACGGCGGCAGCCGTTTCGTTGTCGCGGATGGCGATAAGCGACCGTCCAGACCTGCTCTTCACCACGCCCCGGCACACGAGGTAGGTGATGACGACCACCCCGGCAGCGATCCAGAAGTAGAACGGTTTCGCACCCTGACCGCGCATGTCACCGAACGGGTTCCATCCGAAGATCTCGTACGTCCGGCGCTTCTTACTGAAGTTGAAACCGGCATTGTCGAGCCCCCGCGGCCCCCCGGTGAGCCACGTCAGCTTGCGCCACTTGATGAACTGTGGAAACACAAGGCCGAGCGCGAGTGTGACCAGGGCCAAGTAGATGCCTTTGATGCGCAGCGCTGGCAGCGAAACGAGTACTCCGATCACGAACGCAACGATGAACGCAATCGGAAACGTGACGAGCGGGCTCCAGCCCCAGCGCGACACAATGATGCCGGTGGCATAGGCCCCGATCCCGAAGAACGCGTTGTGGCCGAGCGAGATCTGGCCCGTGTATCCGAGCAGCAAGTTGAGCGACATCGCCGCGGCCATCAAGACGAACGCGTTGGTGAACTGGTCGATCAGGGGATTGCTGCCGTGAGTGGGTACCCACAGCATCACCCCGATGACAGCTGCGCCAGCAACGAGACGCAGCGCCCAGTTGGCAGCGCGTCCCTCATGGATCGTGACGAGCGATTTCATACGCGTTCCACCTTGGCCGTACCGAACAGACCGGAGGGTTTGACGAGGAGCACGACCACGATCACGAAGAGCGCGACACCGAGCTTCAGTTCCTGTCCGATCCACTCGGGAAAGTACCCGGCGCCCATGTTCTCGATCACACCGATGGCAAGGCCGCCGATGACTGCACCGCCAGGACTGTCAAAACCGCCGAGTGTTGCAGCTGCCGAGCTGTAGATGAACACCGTGAACATCAACCCAAGGTTGACGGAGTTGTTGATACCGGCAAACACCACGCCGCCAAGGGCGCCGATTGCAGCGGCGAGCCCCCAACTGAACATCAACACGCGGTTGGTTCGAATGCCGACCAGCTTCGCGCTCTCCGGGTTGCTGGCGACCGCCCGCATCGCGAGGCCGAGCTTGGTCTTATTGAACACGAAGAACAACACCGCCGTGAGCACCAGCACCAACACGAGCACCCCGAGATACTTCAATCGCCACGCCGCGCCGAGAATCGTCACGAAGTCGGTGTCTTTGCTGGGGAACAGCGTTGGGAAATTCGCCTGCTTGCTCACTGCGCTGTTCGGCAGGATCTGGTCACCCCAAATGGCGCCGTCCAACCAGTTGAGCCCTTGAAACAGCCCGATCGTCACGATGAACACCGCGAACGGAGACTTCTTGCTGATCGGTCTGACCAGCGTGACCTCTACAACAGCGCCGAGTGCGAAACCAACCGCGACACCGATCACCAGCGCGAAGCCGATCGGGATACCCCATTCGCCCAGCTGGTACACGACGTACGTGCAGAACAACGCCATCTCACCTTGCGCGAAGTTGAGATGGCCGGTGCCGCGGTAGATGATCACCAGCCCGAGGGCCAACAGCGCGTAGACACTTCCGATACTGAGACCATCGAAGAGGTATTGCAGGAATCGTTCCATCAGAACCCCAGGTACGCCTTGCGGATGCTGTCGTCCGCGCTCAGTTCGTCACTCGAGCCCGAGGCGACGATGCGACCGGTTTCGATCAGGTACACCCGTCGGGCAATCTTCATCGCCAGGTTGGCGTTTTGCTCAACGAGTAGGACCGACAGACCCTTGTCACGATTGAGGCTGGCGATGATGCCGAACAACTCTTGGGTGATGAGAGGGGCGAGCCCCAAGCTGGGCTCGTCACACAGCAACAGCTTCGGCCGGCTCATCAGTGCTCGCGCGATCGCCACCATCTGCTGCTCGCCCCCGCTCAGGCTTCCGGCGCGCTGCTCACGCCGCTCGCGCAGACGCGGGAACACCTCGAACCAGTGAGCGAGGTCTTCGTCGATCTCGTCGTCGTTGCGCACGAATGCGCCGGCTCTGAGGTTGTCCTCGACACTCAGTTCGGGAAACGTGCCGCGACCCTGTGGTACCTGGGCAATGCCGGCGCGCACGATCGCGTCGGGCGACGACTTGGTAATTGATTGGCCGGCGAACGTGATCGACCCAGATCGCGCGATCATGCCGCTGATCGCACGCATGGTGGTGGTCTTGCCTGCACCGTTCGAGCCGAGGATCACCACGATCTCGCCTTCTTCAACCACCAGGTTGAGGTCGACGAGTACGTTGACCGGGCCATATCCGGCCCGCAAAGTGGAAACTTCCAACAGGCTCATACACCCGTCCCGAGGTAGGCGTCAATCACGCGTTGGTCGCTCTGTACTTCAAATGGCGTGCCCTCTGCGATCTTGCGGCCAAACTCCATAGCGACAACTCGGTCGCTGATGCTCATCACCATCGACATGTGGTGTTCGACCAGCAGGACCGTGAGTGAGAACTGATCGCGGATAGTGACAATCGTGTCCCCCAGTTCGTCGACCTCGCCATGCGTGAGCCCGCTTGCCGGCTCGTCCATCAACAAAAAGCTTGGCCGCGCGGCAAGCGCCCTGGCGATTTCGAGACGCTTCAGCGTGCCGAATGGAAGTCCTGCAGCAGGTCGGAACATCAACGGGCCCAAGCCGAGCTGCACGAGCAGATCGCCCGCAAAGTCGCGCGTCACCCGGTTCTCCTTGGCCGTGCCGATCCGGGTGATTGCACGACCAAATCCCACGTGCCCCTGGCTGTGGGCCCCGACCATGACGTTCTCGAGGAGCGACATCGACGGAAAGAGTGCCAGATTCTGAAAAGTGCGGGCGATACCAAGGTTGGCAATCTCGTGGGCCGGCACCCCCACTTGATGGCCGAGGAAGGGCACCTCGCCCAGCAACGGGAGGCGTCGCGGCCGCGCACCAACGAGATCATTGCCCCGGTACAGCACCTGTCCACTCGCCGGTTGGTAGATACGGCTGACCACGTTGAACATGGTGGTCTTGCCGGCACCGTTGGGGCCGATCAGGCCACAGATCTGACCTTCATCGATGGAGAACGACAGCCCGTCGAGCGCCACGATGCCGCCGAACCTAACCGTGATGTCGCGCACCTCGAGCAAACTCACATCCCACCTTCCCCCATCACGAATGCGACCATAGCCGATCCGGGGCTGGCGCTGTAGCCGAAAGTGGACGACACTGTGTTCATCACTTGACGAACCCTTGACACGGACCCATCAAAGATTTGCTCAAGTTCTCACTTCTAGTTGCCGATTCGCTCATCAACATTGGTGGAGGACCACGACATGACCCCGGGCGACACGATCGATATCAACAGCGCAGCGTTCGCGCGACGGTTGGCGAACCTGTTGGCTGAGCGGCGCCGCGAGTCCGGCAAGAGTCTTCGCTCGCTCGCTCGGCTGAGTAAGGGCAGCTTTTCGGTGCGCGACCTGCGCGAGTTAGAGCAAGGCAACCGCGCCCTCGACGACAGCATCATCGGCGCGGCGTCGCTGCTGTATCAGGCCGACCTCGACAGTATTCTGCCAGTGCGTCTTCCACTGGAGATCCGCCCCTTCGGAGTGCTTGCCACCAGTGGTCTCACGACACCATTCGTCCCCGACGACAGTACATCGTTGCTGTCTAGCTATTTGAGGCTGGTCCGCCAGCTCAGACTTCAGCAGCGTGAGCCCTCGATAGAACTGCGACGCGAAGACATCGAAGTGATCGCTGAGTTCTTGGGCGAGTCGCCGGTGGCGGTGATCGACCGCTTAGGAGCGCTGATGGGTGCGACCCAGTCCCAGCGGCGGGCAATGGCCGGGATGTTCCTCGCCGGGGCTGTCGTGATCGGCCTCGCCGGCGGCAGCGTGGCTGCCTTGGGTGCACGCGGATCGAGTTCGGATTCGTCCGACACCACACCCGTTCAGCAGGCAGCCACCACCACCTTGGTGGTAGCTCAGGACGCGTCGACCCTCCCGTCCGCGCCCGTTACGACGCAAGCATCGACGCCGGCACCTTCCACGACACCCTCCACGACACCCTCCACACTGCCGACAACGACAGCGACAACGGCAACGACAGCGACAACGGCAACGGCAACGACAGCGACAGCGACAGCGGAAACGACAACGACAGTGATCACGGTCACCGCTGCTGTGCCTCCTGCCACCACGCAAGCTCCGGTCGTTGCTCCGGCTGCTCCGGTTGCCGCTCCCCCAACGACGGCAACGACGGCAACGACGCCGATCCCAGGCAACGTGATCTTCGGCGGTCCAGAGGCACCGACCCAGGCCGAGCCGATCATTGCGACCACGAGCGATCCTGCCGCCGTAGCCGACGGCTCCCCACCGCTCGCGCCCGTCATCGTGGCCGATGCTCCTCCGCCCACGCCAGCCGCCACGCCCGCGCCGCCCACTTCCGCGGTCGATGTCGGCGGTGTCGGCGGTGTAGCCACGGGCCAACCTCCGGTACCCAGCCTGCCGTAGTCTCGTCTGGCAAAATCTTGCTCCGCCTCGACGCGCTGAACGATTTACCGTCGTGCATGCAAGGCTGCAGCCGTGAGCGACGACGTGAACAGCGCCCCAGAAGAAGTTGTCGACGAGGCATACGCCACCCTGCCGTGGTGGCGTAGCGGCCTCAATCTGGCGGTTGTCGCCGTTGCGATCGCGGTGCTGTCCGCTGGAGTCGGGTTCGTCGTTGGCAACAACCGTGCGCTACCCGATCCGAATGCCGTCGATATTGGCTTTCTGCAAGACATGCGTTTTCACCATGAGCAGGCGGTACAGATCAGCTTGCTGTACATCAATACGCTCGGCAGCGACCCCGACCTTCGCACCGTTGCTCGAGAGATCATCATCAACCAGGGCGTCGAGATCGGCCGAATGATCCAACTGCTGCGCGACTTCGGCAAACCCGAAGCCAACGAAACCGATCTGGCGATGGGGTGGATGAACGATCCGGTGGCGCTCGACCGCATGCCCGGATTGGCCACTGATACCGATTTGGCACACCTGCGACGCTCCACCGGCAGCGACGCCGACGCGACTTTCGTGACGTTGATGACCGCTCATCATCAAGGCGGCATTCACATGGCCGAGTACGCCCAGGTCAACACTGCGGTCAGCGAGGTTCGGCTGATGGCCGAACAGATGGTCGGCGGCCAACGCGAAGAGATCTCCGAGCTGTCGCAATTGCTGGCAGCATCCGCCGCGTAACCTTTGGCGTTTGACTGTCATTGACAGGCTGTCGCACAATGCTGTTTGGTGGTGTGGCAGGTGAGGTTGGCCGTCTGGTCGTGTTGTTGTCGGCAACGGTGTCATGGTTGCCACTGAACTCGTGGTTGTGCCGCAGCAGTCGGCTCAACGTCGGCGACTGACAGCCCACCCGCTGGCCTACCCGTTGTTGCGGTGCGGAGTCGCGTCGAGTTATCGGCGCTGGCGACATGAAAGTCGACGCGATCCTGCCCGCAACGCCTTTCCGGGAGGAGTCGCGTCGAGTTATCGGCGCTGGCGACATGGAAGTCGACGCGATCCTGCCCGCACAGCGGTCGTGGTCGCTGATCCAGACTTTCACCACGCCTGCCTGTCATGCAACGAACGTTCACGCTGCTGCGCGACCGCCTGCTGACGGCCAGCCCAACGCCAAAGGTCGGGTCTGATCGACGGCCTCAATCGAGATAGCCCCACTCGCGTAGCGAGCGGAGTATCCGTTCGGCTGCTTCGCCCGGCTCGAGTGCCACGGTTTCGCCCCGCGTTGACGAGCCGGTGGCGTCGGTGAGCGCTCGCAGCCGCGCCAGCGGATCGGGGTCGCCGGGTGACATCATTGTGCGGGCGCGCGGCCGATACGGCGTGACCACAGCCGTTGCCGCGTGTGCGGCCATCGGCGCGGACGGGCGAACGTCGATGTTGGTAGTTCTGGCTGCCAGAGCGTCGCGCAGTCCGGCGCGACGTAGCCGCGCCACCGAACCCTCGACGGACAGCACGCATGGCAACGGCACGGTGAGAAGTTCGCGACGGCCGCCGTCGAGTCGCCGCACGACATGCAGCATGCGGTCCACAACACCGGTGTGGTCGACGCTCACCAGCCCCAATGCCTGAGCGCATCGCAGCCGGTGGGCCAAGAAGGCAGGCACTGAACCACTACCCCGGTCGAGCGAATAGTCACCACAGACGACAATGGCAGCATCACCGACCACTCCCTCCAGTTGGCGGGCCACCTCGGCAGAGTCGAGCGCTGATGGTGCGTCGAGACGAACGGCGCGGTGCGCACCACAGGCCAGTGCCTCACGCAACGCCAGTTCGGCGGCCACCGGCCCGACCGCCGCGGCAGTGACCGAGCCACGGGAATGCTCTGCGAGGACGAGTGCCGTTTCGAGCGCTGCCTGGTCTGCCGGGCTGACCCCGGCGAACCGCTCATCGGCATCGGCCACGCCCGGCCGTGCGGTCAACTTGAGGCAGACCACGATGTCGATCGGCGAGTTCATGTGCGTCGAAACACGATGCCGTGGCCGCCCTCGGGGTACGACCAACTGATCGCTCCCTCCTGATTGCAGACCAGGTAGCAGGTGCCGCACTCGAAGCACTGTTCGTAGTTGAAAACGACACCACCGTCGCTGGTGGGCACGAACAGGTTTGCGGGGCAGGCGACGACACACTCGCGTGATGTGCAGTCTGCGCACACGGCACTGTTCACAACGATGTGCGCGTGTGGGTGGACGTCGAAATGGGCCGTGGCCATCCGCTCTTCGAACGAGACCTCGGGCCACTGGGAATCGCTGCTGTGCATCATCCGAATGTCCTGAGGCCGGCCCAGCCGTCGCGGGCAAGATCGCGGCGGCGCACCCCGGCGCGCTTGCGTTCCTGGGCGAGGATTCGCCGGAGTCCGGGCTTCGGGTCGGGGTTGTCTACACGGAACATCCGCTCGACGACCGCCGCAACCATCTGCGGGTACCGGTGTTGCACCCGGTCGCTGAGCACGAGTGCGGGCGCCCGCCGAAGCTTTCGGTGATCACGCAGCACGAACGTCTCGGTGAGTCGCCGTTCGTACCCGGCGAGTCCCTGTTCGCTGGTGTCACCGCGACGCAACGCTTCGGCGGCCGCTTGGCCGGCGTACATTCCGCTGGCCATCGCGAAGTTGACGCCCTCGAGCCAGATACCGGCAGCGAGGCACAGCGCGGCTGCATCGCCGGCGACGAGCAGTCCCGCCGTAGCCAGTTTCGGCATCATCGACAACCCTGCCTCTGGGATGAGATGCGCCGAGTACTCCTTCAATTCGCCGCCTTCGACCAGGGGTGCAATTGCCGAGTGAGTCTTCATCTTGGCAATGATCTGCTCGGGGCGCAGTTGCTGGGCAGCCAGTGCTGGCAGCTTCAACACCACGCCCACGGCAACCGTGTCGAGGTTGGTGTACACGAAGCCGCCGCCGTTGACGCCGCTCGTGCAGCCGATGATCTCGATATCGACGCCTTCGCGCCCGCGCACACCGAACCGCTCGTCGATCACTTCCTTCGGTAAGCCGATGGTTTCTTTCACTCCGAGGGTGTAGTGCTTCGCGGCAACCTCGCGATACAGGCCAGCATCTTTCGCGAGGAAGCTGTTGACACCATCGCACGCGATCACCAACCGCGCGGTGAGGTCACCGTCAGGTCGGTCGGTGGTCACACCGGTCACCGCGCCAGATCGGTCGCGGAGCAGACCCGTGGCCGTGGTGCTGCACAGCAACTGTGCTCCAGCGGATTCAGCGTGGCCAGCGAGCCAGTGGTCGAAGTCGGGCCGATACGCGGTGGCGCCGTTGTAGGGCGGCGCGGCCCACGCGTCGTTACGGAAGTCGATCGACATCGCCTGCGTATCAGTCATCACCATCGTCGACCGTCGGGTGATCCACCGTTGGACCGGCGCCTCATCGTACCAGCGGGGGATCAGCTCGTCGAGGATGCGGGGGTAGACGACGCCGCCGTACATGTTCTTGCTGCCGGGGAACGGCCCGCGTTCCAACAGCACAACGCTGAAGCCGGCGCGTGCCAGCGCGATGGCAGCGCAGGAACCAGCGGGTCCGGCACCGACCACGATGACGTCGACGTCGACGTCCGGGTTGGCAGCGTGCTGCGTGCGATCACTCACGACTGGCTCCGGCCCTGTCGAGTGGGTCGAGTGGGTCGAGTGGGTCGAGTGGTCGGAGCCGAACAAGTAGTTCGTGCACCACCGCGTTGGCGTCGGCCACCACGGCGAGATCGGCGAGTTGCATCATCGGGCAGAACGGGTCGACGTTGATGCTGATGATGTGGTGCGGATGGCCGAGTCCGCTGGTGTGCTGTACCGCTCCGCTCACACCGAACGCGATGTACAGATCGGGATGGACCACCACGCCGGTGGTGCCGATCTGGCGCTCATGGCCGATCCAGCCCCGATCGGTCACCACACGAGTGGCCCCGACGCTGGCTTGCAGTGCCACGCCGATCTCGGCCAATTCGCTGAACTGCTGTGGGCTCCCCAAGCCGGCGCCTCCTCCAAGAATGCGGTGTGCCTCGGCAAGGTCGATGGTGGCGGCATCGGGCTGCAGCACGCCATCGACGGTGGCATCGTGGTGCAACCCGAAGGCGAGTTCGATCTCGGCGATTTCCGGTGCAGCGGTGATGTTGTCGGTGCCGCGCACACCGGGTTGCAGCGTGGCCACGAACGCAGCCGGCGGAACATGCGTGTGCATCCGCAGGCCGCCATCGCGGGCCAGGACCACCGATGATGCCGACACCGAAATCGCTCCGGCGAACAGTGGCCAGCCGAGAGCCGCAGCAATCCGGGGTGCCAGGTCGCGCCCATCTGGTGAAGCAGGGAGTACCACTATTTTCGGAAGCCCGAGCATGCCGGTCGGGTCGATGACAGCGGCCGCGATTGCGTTGGCCCACGCGCCCGGTTGGAACGGGCCGACCTCGGCAAGGCACACCCGACCGGAAAGGTCGCCAGCGGCCGTCCTGGTCGCTGCTCCGATCAGGAGCGTTCGGTTGTGGCACTCGGCTGCGACTTCGCCACCACCGAGCGGCAGCACACCATCGCGAACGGGGATCACGGCCAGCACAGGTTCAGGCTAACGAACCACCCGCTCGACAACGCCTTCGGCAGTTCGGGGATCGATTGGCTCAAAATCTCCTGACGTTTGGCGTTCGGCTGTCACTGACAACAACCCAACGCCAAAGGTCAGCCCTGAAGCACGGGCTCCGGGCACCGTAGCAACCAACCGAACTTCGATACGCTGACGCCTCGAACGTCGGCCGACAGGAACAGGATCACATGGCGAGTAGGCACAGCGCGCCCATCTCCGACGGAACGGTCGGCGCGGATCTCGGCGGCATCGACCCGCACGACTACCAACGTCGCCATGCCATCCAAGCCACCATGTGCCTCAGCCTCGTGCTGATCGTGGCGACGGTCAGTTCTGTCAACGTAGCCATCCCCAGCCTCGCCAAGTCGTCGCTGAACCCGACTGATACGCAGATCTTGTGGATCGTCGATGCATACGCACTCGTGTTCGCTGCGTTGCTGCTGCCTGCGGGCGCGCTCGGCGACCGGTTCGGTCGCAAGGGCGCGTTGCTGGTGGGGCTCGTCATCTTTGCCGCCGCCTCGGCGCTCTCGTCGGTGATGGATACGCCCGAGGCACTCATCGCCACCCGCGCGATCATGGGCATCGGGGCCGCACTGATCATGCCCTCCACGCTCAGTCTGTTGCAGTCCGTTTTCCCACCCGAGGAACGCGCCAAGGCAATCGCGGTGTGGTCGGGGTTCGCCGGTGCCGGAGGCGCGATCGGCCCGCTGATCGGCGGACTCCTCCTTCAACATTTCTGGTACGGCTCGGTGTTCTTCGTGGCTGTGCCGATCGCGGCGCTTGCGTTCGTGGCGACCGCCGTACTCGCGCCAAAGTCGAAAGAAAGCAATCCCAGCCCTCTCGACCCAGTCGGCGCGGTGCTGTCGGTTGTCGGGTTCGTCGGGTTGTTGTTCGCGATCATCGAGGGACCGGATCGTGGGTGGGGCGACTCGCTCGTGCTCGCTGGTTTCGCTGTGGCGGTGTTTGGCCTCGCGGGATTCATCGTGTGGGAGCGCCAAGCGGCGGACCCCATGCTCGATATGCAATTCTTTCGCATTCCGCGTTTCGCGATGGGCAGCTTGGGCATCACGTTCACGTTCCTCGCGATGTTCTCGACGTTCTTCCTACTCACCCAGTACCTGCAGTACGTCAAGGGGTACTCGCCACTCGAGGCGGGCGTGCGCGGCTTGCCGTTCGCCGCAACGATGCTCATCGTTTCGCCGAGATCAGCCGATCTGGCGGCCAAGATCGGGGTGCGCCGGGTCGTCGGCGGGGGGATGGGGTTGCTGACCGTTGGGCTGATCATGTTGTCGTTCTTCGGTCTCAACACCCCGTACTGGTACGTGGCCACCTGTCTGGTGATCATGGCGACCGGCGTCGCAGGGGCGATGTCGTCGCTGAGTGCCGGCATCGTGCAGTCGGTACCGATGAACAAGTCGGGCGTCGGTTCCGCCGTCAACGATTCCAGCCGCGAGGTCGGAGGGGCCATTGGTATCGCCGTAGTCGGCAGCATCGTGACCGGCATCTACCGCGATCACTTGTCGCCGTCGCTCAGCGCGCTCCCGGCAGACGTTGCCAACCTGGCCCGCGACAACGTAGCCAAGGCGCTCGGCGTTGCCGACCGTGCGGTCGACATTGTCGGCCCCGAGGTGGCCGACCAGCTGCGTGACGCAGTGCGCCAGGCCTTCGTCGATGGAGCGCACGTCGGTCTGCGGGTGTCCGCCGGCTTGGTGGCCGCAGCAGCGGTGGTGGTCTGGGTACGCCTGAACGAGCATCACCTCACCTAGGAGCGTGGGTCAGTAACGGTGAAGTTGGTCGGAGCGTTCGACTGCTGTATGCGCCAGCCCAACGCCAAAGATCGGGTGGTGCGACGTGGAGTCGCGAAGTGCAGAATGAGACGCCACTTTCGCTCGTTGTGTTCGTCACTTCGCCCATGGCTGCACATCGGCACGCCAGCCTTCAAGGGCGGGAACCGAGCGCGGCACCTGCCCGATCACCCTCCACGACGGCAGCGTGAGCGCGGCGCGGAGCGACACAGTCGCCGACTCGCTCCACGCTGACGCCGGCGGCCAACAGGTCGAAGTACAGCCATTCAACAGGGGTAGGGGGAACCGCAAGCACCACCCAATCCGGCGTGCGGGTCGTGTTCGACCCGGTGGGGTGGTGCAGCAGCGTCAGTTCGCGCCCCGACAGCCCCATCGGTACCAGATCGGTGGACTGCACGATGCCTTTCGCCCCCGCGCGCATCCACCAGTTCTCCATGTCGAGGGTGATCCCCAGGTCTTGTCCGACCACCATGGCCGGCGTGACGATCTCGACGTCACAGCCCCGGTCGGCCAACAGTTCGGCGACCGACGTGGCGTGGTGGAAGCCGATCTCGTCGACGATGACGACGGATCCGAATGGGTGAGCGGCGCCGGACAGCACGTCGCGGACATCGCACACCTGATCGGCATCACCCGGCACCCACCACGGTCGTTGCGCCTCTGCGCCGGTGGAGACGATGACATGGTCCGGCTGCTGCTCGGTGAAGAGGCCCGGCCACACCCCGACGCCGTATTCGATGGTGACACCCAGCCGGTTGCATTCGGTGAGTTGGTTACGGATCATGTCGACGAACTCGGCTCGATTGGGCACACTTGCAGCCAGCCGAACCTGGCCTCCGGCTTGGGCTTGCTGCTCGTAGACCGTGACCCGGTGCCCGTTGCGGGCCGCGGCGATCGCGGCCTGCAAACCGCCGGGGCCCGCCCCGACCACGATGACGGTGCGAACGGTCGAGACGGGGCGCGCGTGCCGCGGTGGTGCCTCGGCCTCGCGGCCGGCGCGCGGGTTTTCGATGCATCCAAGCCAGCGGTTGAGCCCCATCCGGCCGACGCATTCCTGGTTGCATGACAGACACAGGCGGATCTCGTCGGTGGCGCCGGCGCGTGCTTTCGCAGCGAAGTCGGGGTCGGCAATCTGGCCGCGCACTACGCCGACGAGATCGCAGTGGCCTTCAGCGAGGGCCCGTTCGGCCTGGAGCGGGTCTTTGAATCGTCCAACGCCGACCACAGGCAGATCGACCGCTTTGCGAAACGCGCTCGGGATGAACATCGCATAACCCGGTGGTACATGCATGCTCGCTTCGATCATGAACAAACTGGCCGTGGCCACCCCGATCGAGGTGTTGATGTAGTCCACGTGTCCGGAGGCCTCGACCAGCTTGGCGACCTCGACGGCGTCATCGATGGTGGTTCCACCCTCGATCAGCTCGTCTCCGCAGATCCGCACGCCGAGCGCAAGCCGGGTACCGATCACCTTGCGCACGGCTGCGACGATCTCGAGCATTAGTCGGGCCCGGTTGGCCTGCGAACCACCGTACTCGTCGGTGCGCTTGTTGGTCGCCGGCGAGAGGAAGCCGCGCACGATCGACGAATGGCTGCACTGCAGTTCGATGCCGTCGAAGCCGCCCTCGGCACAATGCTCGGCTACCAGTGCGTACCCGGCGACGATCTCATCGATTTCGGCGTGAGTGATGGCCTTCGGCACCTCGCGGAACAACGGATCAGCCACAGCCGACGGCGCCCACACGGGCAGTCGGGAATACATCGACGACGCCTGGCCGCCGTTGTGGTTGATCTGAGCGAAGACGGGGGTGCGATGCCGATGGACGGCTTCGGTGATGGCCCGGTAGCCCGGAATCACATCACGGTGGAAGCCGTGGATCAGCTTCTCGTACGGCCAGTCGGTGGGGTGGGTGGAGTGTTCCTCGGTGATGATCAGGCCAGCGCCGCCGGCGGCGCGGGCTGCGTAGTACGCAGCATGTTGCTCGGTCGGTTTGCCGTCACGCGCGTAGTTGGTGAGGTGGGCGCTGAACACGATCCGGTTGCGCGCCGTAACCGGCCCGAGCTCGAGCGGGGTCCACAGGTACCGGTACGCCATGGGCACCAATCTACGCGACCGATGTCGACTATTCGTCGAGCAGCCGTCGCGGGTCCATCGAGAGCAACCCTGCCGACATCACCAACTCGGTGAAGTGCCGTCCGGTGCTGCGAAGCTGAGCGCAGCCTTCGTCGCCGATTGCTGCATACGGCGTGGCCGCTAAACGGTCGGTGGCGTCTTCGAGCCGCTGACGCTGCTCTCGGCCGGCTTCGGTGAACGCGCCATCATCGGTGACCAGGCCGCGATCGGCCATCCCGGCCACGGCAGCATCCCACTGCTCGTCGCTCCACGCGCGGGTGGCCTTGAGCGCAGCGGCCGGCACATCACCGGATGCCGCGTGTGAGACCAGTGCCTCGATACCGGTCAGACCCTCGACGGTCAGCGCGGCGATGTGGCCATCACCGCGGAATTCGCGCAGCAACGTCTGGGCGTGCCACAGGGCGAGGTGTGGTTCGTCCGGCCAGTCGTGCGCTGCATGACCGGCAAATAGTGGCCGACCCTCTGGCCGCGTGCATGCCACCTCGGCGGCCCGTCGGGTGAGCGTGACCGCTGTGGCGAGCTCGTCGGACGCCAACACCTCGTCGCCGAACGCCCGGCGCAACGACACATCGACGGCCCGGTACCGTGCTTCCAGCAGTTCAGCGGGAGTGGTGGCCATCCAGACCCCGTCCATTGCATGACGCACGAGTGACGGGTTGAAGTTGTAGAACGTGGCAACCACCACCTCGGCGCCGACGGGTCCGACTGCGGCGATGCGCGATGCGAAGTATCCGGTCCGGTTGCGAGTCACTCCGGCCCTTGCGTACTCCGGAGGTGCATCGGGGGTGAAGTAGATCATCCCGTGCACGGCCTCCATCGCTCGCCAGGCTCGTCGGGCAGTCATCGGGTCGATCGTCGGCGTGTTCATCCGTCGCACCGTACGCCACTGTCGTCGATCCAGTGGCTTCGCACAGCGTATGTTGATGTTCATGCAGGAGCTGAGCGGCAAGGTTGCAGTGATCACCGGCGCAGGCAGTGGGATCGGGCGCGCGTTGGCGCGGCGGTTCGCGGCCGAAGGCATGAAGGTGGTGCTGGCCGACCGCGACGAGGTGAAGATGCGCTCGGTCGAGGCCGAACTGGCCGAGCGCGGCACCGAGGTGCTCCCCGTGGTGTGCGATACCTCTCTCGAGGACGATGTGCAGGCGCTGGCCGACGCCACCGTCGAGCGGTTCGGTGGTGCTCATGTGCTGTGCAACAACGCCGGTGTCGTTGGCAAGGGCGATGCATGGCGCAGCCCGATGAGTAGCTGGGAGTGGGTGATCGGGATCAACCTCTACGGCGTGATCCACGGAATCCGAGCCTTCCTGCCGATCATGGAGGATCAAGGTGAAGGCCACATCGTCAACACCGCGTCGATGGCCGGTCTGGTCGCGATTCCCGGGGCGGCGCCCTACAACGTCGCAAAGAGCGGTGTGGTTGCGCTCAGTGAAGGACTGTTCTTGGAGCTTGCCGCCACCGGGTCGCTGGTCAAGGTCAGCGCGCTCTGCCCGGGTTTCGTCAAGACAGCCCTGATGTCCGACCAACTGTGGACCGAGCGGCTGGGTGCCGATCCGGGAATGCCCGAGACCCCGATGGGACAGATGATCGACCAGGTGTTCCGCCAGGGAGTCGAAGAGGGCATCGATGCCGACGAGGTTGCCACACAAGTCGTCGATGCGATCCGTGCCGAGCGGTTCTGGATCCTCACCCACTCCGAGATGCGGCACCTTCCGGTCGAGCGCATGCAACGCGCTGAGCGGCAGGAAAATCCAGCCTGACGCGATGTGGCAGACTTTCGTGATGGCTGACATCTCGATGACACACGACGAGCGCGAGGCGTTCTTCGCCGATGTTCACGTAGGCATTCTGGCGATCGCCCGGAACGACAAGGGGCCTCTTGCTCTCCCGATCTGGTACATCTATGAAGACGGTGTCGCGATCATCGGCATGGACGGCAATTCGTTGAAGGCGAAGTTGTTGCGTGCTGCGGGTCGGGCAACCTTGACGGTGCAGACCGAGACGGCCCCCTACCAGTACGTTTCGGTGGAGGGCCCTGTCACCGTTACCCACGAACAGCGCGACGATCTGGTGATGGCGAGCCGGTACCTCGGCCCAGAGATGGGCAAGTGGTACGCCGACAACAACCCGAGCACCGAGCAATCCGTGATCGCCAGTCTGCGACCTGAACAGTGGTTCACGGGCGACTTCAACAAGGCCATGGGCTGACCCGTACTATCGCCCGATGACAGCAACCACCAGAGGCACGTCGACATCGAACTTCGGTGTGTCCAAACGTGAGAGCCATGACGCATCGGGGTTCTATGCGCGCTTTTCGCCACCGATCATCGATGACGCCGATGATCTAGGGACCACCGAGCACGTCGACCGGATCGTGGTCGGCGACGCGAGGCAGATGACCGAGGTCGCCGACAACTCTGTCGCACTCGTAGTCACGTCGCCGCCGTACTTTGCCGGCAAGGCCTACGAAGAGGCGCTCGGCGAGGACGGCATCCCGGCCACATACATCGAGTACCTCGGCATGCTCCGCGACGTGTTCGCCGAGTGCCTGCGTGTGCTCGAACCGGGCGGCCGGATGGCGATCAACGTCGCCAACCTCGGTCGCCGTCCGTATCGGTCGCTGGCCGCCGACGTCACTGCGATCTTGCAGGATGACCTGCGGATGCTGCTGCGCGGCGAGGTGATTTGGATGAAGCAACGTGGTGCCTCAGGCTCGTGCGCGTGGGGGTCGTTCCAGCGCCCGGGCAACCCTGTCTTGCGTGACCTGACCGAGCGGGTGGTCATCGCCAGCAAGGGTCGCTTCGACCGGGCGGTCGACGCCAAGCACCGTGCCAAACGCGGGCTTCCCTCGGTGAGCACGCTCACCCGCGACGAGTTTATGGAGGCCACCCTCGACGTGTGGGAGATCCCGGCCGAGAGCGCGTCGCGGGTCGGTCATCCGGCACCGTTCCCGGTCGCGTTGCCCGAACGGTTGATCAACCTGCATACCTACCTCGGAGATCTCGTCCTCGATCCGTTCATGGGCTCGGGCTCCACCGCCGCCGCGGCCGTACGCACCGGCAGGCACTTCATCGGCTACGACACCGATCCGGAATACGCCGCCTTGGCCGATCGGCGGATAGCGAGCGAACGCGAGAGTGCTCCAAGCGTTTCACCGGTTCAGATTCATCCCGGCGACGGTCAGAAGGGCGATCCGTTTCGCAGCGGATGGTCATCGAAAGAGCTCGCCCGGTGGTCGCTCGCCGAAGCGGGCTTCACCGCGATCGACGATTCTGCCAAGGTCGCGCCTGGTGTACAACCAACGCTCCGAGCGCTCGACCGTGCCGGCCGGGTGTGGTGGTTCGAGGTTGCAGGTGGCCGCACCGGCAGCCGCCCCGGGGCACAGCGGATCGATGTGTTGTGGCGGGCCATCGCCAAGGGTGCAGTGATCGCTGCCGCCGATCCCGCCCACCGGTATGGGGTCGTGGCGTGCGGACTGCCATCGGCGGCCGCAGGGGGCAAGGCGCTCGCCATGGTCTCCGGCGACACCAAACTGGTGCAGGTCGTGGTCGATCTACTGGCCCCCGATGCCATCGCCCTACTCGCCTGGCACGCGTCCTCCGCCTCCCCTACGGCGTCCCCGGAGGTTCGAGCCGGCGCTTGACCCTCCGACCTCGGCCCGGTCCGACCTGCTCCGCCCCGCCCCGCCCCGCCCGCCCCGGCCCGGCTCACGGACCTGGTGGTTCGTGAGGTTCCGGCGGTTCAGTCGGCATCGAACCTCACAGACCTGGTATGTGGGGCATCAATGATCGAGCACAACGGGGACGAGTCGGAAGCCTTCGATGAGCGCTGCTTGCCGCAATGCGCGGTCGAACACGACGAACGCATCGACCGCTCCGACGACGTCTCGCGCCACCTATGCCGTCGCGAGTTGCACTGCGTCGTAGGCGCGCAATGCATGGCGGGAAACGGATTCAACCGCTCGTCGCACGATGAGCGGTCCAAGTCCGATGACAGCGAAGCGCCCGGAGGTGTCATCGAGATCAGCTTCGAATGCGACCGACAACGTTGCTGCATCGCTGGCGTCGATCTCGCCCATGCGGTGTTTGCGCCAGAAAGCGGAAGCCACTTCCACCCTCGTGACCGCGGCCACGATGATCGGGCCAGCCAGGTCGCGCACCGCTGCGTGTTGACGCTCTGGGACATACAGCTTCGCGATTGCCGAACTGTCGAAGAACAGCGTCACCGACCGGTGCTGACCAGTTCGTCGAGCGGAGTTCCACCGGCCGCGCGGCGGCCCGCCGCGACCACCGTTTGACTTGACCGCGGTGCTGCATGCCGAAACATCGGAGCGTCGATCAGACCAGCCAGTGCTAGTCGCTCTCGGATCACCGCCGCCTCACTTCCTGCGGTGGACGGGTCGGTGGCAGCGGCGAGGATCACGGTGATGAACTCGTTGAGCGATCGGTCGGATCGTCGCGCAGCCAGCCGGACGCGGTCAACGAGTGTGTCATCGGCGCGCCAACTCACCTGGGCCATGCAAGCATGCTAGCAGGCATGAGTCATGTCGGCAGGAGACCGGGTTCGTTGCGTCAACCCGGGTCAACGGTCGCCGAACTCGCCGATCAGGGCTCACGTTTGGCGTTGGGCTGTTGCCCTCAGCCACCCCACACCACCGCCCAGCATTTTTGCGACAGCCCGTCAATGACGTATCTGTAGACAGAGTATCTACTAGATGTAGACTGACGCGGTGGCAACAACAACGATCCGCGTCGACGCGGCGACCCACGCGCAACTGCTGGAGTTGAGCAAGGCGACGGGGTCATCGCTGATCGACACGGTGCGCGAGGCCGCCGAAGCGCTGCGGCGGCAGAGATTCGCACATCGAGTCGCCGACGAGTTGGCGGAGTTACGCAACGACTCCGACTCATGGGACCGGTACGTGGCCCAAGCCGACGACTCGGTGGGCGATGGCCTCGGTTGACGAACTCTGGCTCGTCGACTTCGGCACGCCATATCCGGGTGAGCCCGCCTCGTTCCGGCCAGCGCTGGTTATCGGGCCGCCTGACAGTTTTGGACCGACCTTCCCGTTCGTGATCGTGGCGCCGCTGACGACAACTCGACGTGGGTTGTCGCTGCACGTGGAGGTCGACCAGTCGCCGAGCAACGGACTCGACGAGACGAGCTACGTGCAGTGCGAGCTGATCCGTTCCATCAACCGCAAGCGTCTCGTGCATCGCCTGGGAGCCGCAGCCCCAGCCGACACACAACGTGTTGCGAACATCATCAAGACGTTGCTCAACTACTGACCGCCGATTCCGAACAGATTCCGTCGGCTGGGTCAACGCTGTTGAAGTGGCCCGATGACGAGGTCGAACCGGTTGTCTTTCCATGACGCCAGCGCCCGGCGCGGTGCGGCCGCCGACTCGAGTAGGTGCCGCGCCAGCCGACCCTTGGCCGCCTTGGCGTCATGGCCGGCCACTTTTCCCGTTCGTTCGACGAACGACACGCACACCCCGTCGATGTCGTCGCCCGGATGCCACGAAGCGCGATGCTCGGTCGGGAGCAGGTCGATCACGAACCGTCCCGTACTGAACTCGGCCAGCGCAGCCGACACGGCCGGTCGCCACCACGTGGACAGCTTGCCGAGCGGCGCAAGATTGGCGCCCATCTTCAACCGGTAATCGGGAACGGGATCGTCCAAGGCGACCAGGCCGAGCAGACCCGACACCGTCACGATCGATGTGGCGGCCCGGGAGCGCACGGCTTTCGACATCGATGCCGGATCGAGGTGATCCCAGACCACGCCGGTGTAGCGCTGCGCGGCCGCCAGAGTCGGCGAACCGATCAGCGACGAGTTCGTCGACAGAGCGCGCAGCAGGTGCTTTCCGCCTACCCCCAACAACTTCTCGTCGCCCCCGCGAGCGGTCGCCAGTGCTGTGGCAACCGCCAGCCTCCGGTCGCCGAGCGCTACCCCAAAGTGACCATCGCCGGGTTGCCACCCCGCGCCGGATCCGCCCTCGGCCTTGCCTTCCGACGGTGGCAGCAACAGGACGATCGGCGCTCGTGTCACGCCGATAGTGAACAGGGTCAGCTGGGCAAGCGACGTCAGCCCTTGGCTTTGGCCCCCGTTCGCCAGTCGGGCACGCTCGGCGCGTTCGGTTCCAGGCTGCGAAGGTAGGTCACCAGTTCGCGGATCTGTTCGGCGGTCAATGAGCCGCCATAGTCCTGGGCCCAGGCGGTCATCGAACTTCCCGAGACGCCACCGGTGATGAGCAGTTCGATCTGGTTGTCACTGGTGGTGCTGAGAAACTGTTTCGAGTTCAGCGTCGGCGCGGTGCCACCCGTGCCGCTCGGACCGTGGCATGTCGAGCAGTTCTTCGCAAACAGATCTGCGCCGCTCTTCATGTAGGCGGCGTCTTGCTCGGTCTTTGCATCAGCGCGAAGCGTGGGCTCACGGAGCCAGTAGATGGGGAAGGCAACGATGAGTACCGCCATGAAGACGAGGCCCCAGGCGAGATAGCGGTCGAGGCTGCGCTGTAGCCATTCGGGCTCGAACTCGCGGGGACCGGTGGGGGTGGCAGCCATCGCTCATCCCTTCCCGGAGCAAGACGGACCTGTGGCAGGTGTCAAGAACACCGCTGCACCTGGATCAGGGCCGTTGATTCGTTGGCTCGTGTCGACCACCAGGATGTCGCCCTCGATGCTCAACGGGTGCTGGTCCATGCCTCGAGGCGACGGTCCGGAGATCCATTCGCCGCCGATGTCGAACACCGAGCCGTGGCACGGGCACTCGAACCTGCCGGAGCTCTCGCAGAATGGAATGCGGCAACCGAGGTGCGGGCACTTCTGCGAGAGCGCGAACAGATGCCCGTCAGCATTGGCGACCCACAGTCGAGCGGCGTTGACGTACGTCGCGGTACCCGGGGCATAGCTGCTGGCACTCCCGAGTTTGATCTTGCCGGAGGCGCCGCCGGCCTTCAGCGGGCGGAGCAGTTCCCACGAGGTCCATCCGGCGATGAGCGCAAGAAAGCCTCCTCCGAGTTTCCAGCCTGATTCGAGCAGGCTTCGACGGGTGAGTTTCATGTCGGCTGCCTCACAGTTCCAAGTACGAATGTTGCCATGGGGCGATGAACTCCCAGCCCGGGCCACGGAACAGCGCTCCGAGCACGGTGAGTACCAGTGCGACGAGCAGCACGATGCTGAAGATCGTGATCGCCACCTTGCGGTATCGCGACTCGGTTGCCGGATTGCGGTCGATGTAGGGCAGCGCGATCAGCGTAATCAGGGCACCGGCCGGGACGAAGATGCCTGCGACTAGAGGGTCGAAGTGCGACAGCAGTTCTTGGAGCCCGACGAAGTACCACGGCGCCTTGGCCGGCTCCGGTGTCTCGTTGGGGTTGGCCAGCCCACGCAGCGGGGCAGCGAAGAGCACGCCGAGGGTGAGCACGACGGCCACCGTGCCCAGACCGACAACCACGTGGCGCACGAGCATGTGTGGCCACGTGAACACGGTGTCGTCGGTCAGACGCTCCTCGGCCGTGACCGACTCGCGATCGACCACGCCGAGCAGGCGGACCCGCCGCCCGTCGGCGGCGACGTTGGTGACCGCGGTGACGCTAGCGATAGGGGTGACGTCGGTCGACTCCTCGGCAAAAGCACCCACGCCGCCACGCTTCACGGCGAAGCCATCCTTGCGCACCCTCCAGATGTGGATCATCAGCACAAGCGCCAGCGAAACGGGCAGTACGGCCACATGGAGTGCGTAGAAGCGCAGCAGCGTTGCTTGGCCGATCTGTTCGCCGCCGATCAGCAGATCGCGCAGGGTGTCGCCGAGGACCGGGATGTAATTGACGAGGTTGGTACCGACAGTGACCGCCCAGTAGCTGAGTTGGTCCCACGGCAACAGATAGCCGGTGAACGAGAACCCGAGCGTGATTGCGAGCAGCACGATGCCGAGCACCCAGTTGAACTGCCGTGGCCGTTTGTACGCGCCAGCGAAGAACACCCGCACGAGGTGCAGTATCACGACCAGCACCATCAGGTGGGCGGACCAGCGATGTACATTGCGAATCAATTGGCCGAAGCCGACGCCGGTACGCAACTGCTGCATGTCGCCGTAGGCCGAGGTGACCGACGGTGTGTAGAAGAACATCAGGTAGACCCCGGTAGCGAGCAGCACGCCGAACAGCACGCTCGCGATGTAGCCGAGTCGCCAGGAGTAGCGCACCTTCAGGACGCGAGCGGGCACCTTCACGGGGTAGACGTGCAGGAACACGTTCGAGAACGACTGCAACGCTCGCCCGCGAGGGGTGTCGAGATGAGGGTGGCGGAACATTGAGCGCCACGCTTCGCCGTGGCGGACCCGATCGAACCAGCCTTCGGGCACGGGCCGATCTTGCGGCTCTAACACGTCGTTGCGAACGTCGACGACCGTGTCGGATGCTTCGGTCACGTGGACACCTCCTGGGCATGGACCATCACGAGTGCGGTCGGTGGACAACGGTTGATGCACAGGCCGCACCTGATGCACAGTGTCTCGTCGATCACGAGCGCGGACTGCAGGCTGGTGCCCGCGCCGATGTTGTCGGCGCGCACGATCGAGATACAGTCGAACGGGCACACGTCGACGCACAGCCCGCACAGAATGCACAATTCTGGGCGCAGCATGATGTTGTCGAAGCAGCGCAGGCAGCGCTGACCTTCCAACACCGCGTGGCCTTCGTCGTATCCGGTTTCCACCTCGGCGAACCCGATCCGTCGATCTTGTGGCATGTTCGGAACAGGGATGCGGGCAACTGCGTCGTAGTCGGTTGCTAGCCGCCGAAATCCGGGTTTGGCGGTCAGTTCGACCCGGACACCGGTAGCTGGAACCGGCTTGTTTCCGAGTAGCGCGGTGTGGATCGATGCCGCGGCCCGACGACCATCCGCGATGGCATCGATCAGGTTGCGTGGGCCGAATGCCACGTCGCCGCCGGCCCACACCCGAGGATCGCTCGATCTCAGATCGGCATCGACGGCGATGCCGCCGAACCGGGTGCGGTCGAGTTCGCTCTCGCCGAGGAACGTCACGTCGGGTGCCTGTCCCACAGCCAGGATCACGGTGTCGGCGGGGATCACCTCCTGGGTCCCCTCGGCGAAGACCGGCGAGAACCGACCTGAGCTGTCGAATACGGAAACGACATCGACGGTTTCGAGACCAGTCACCCGTGTATCGCCGACGACGCGATGTGGCCCATGCCGGTAGAGGATTCGGATTCCTTCCCTCTCGGCCTCCTCGACCTCTTCGAACGCGGCTGGCATCTCTTCGAACGATTCGAGCGCGATGACCGTGACTTCCTTGACGCCGGCACGTAGCGCAGCGCGCGCCGCATCGAGCGTGGTGGTCAGACCGCGACGTGCAACGTCGGCGGTGTTGGAAGCGAGCATCGTCGGCGTCGGAGCGGCCTCGTCGTACGCGGCAGCGCGCAGGGCGGTGCGCGCCGCGTCGAACGCGACGTTGCCACCACCGACGACGACCACCCGCTCGCCGAGGTCGACCCGGTACCCGCGGTTGATGTTGAGGAGGAACTCGACGGCCGTGAACACACCATCCAGATCGTGGCCGGGAATATCGAGATCACGCCCGCGGGCTGTGCCAACGCAGACGAACACGGCTGCGTGCTGTTCGAGCAATTCGGCGAAGGTGACGTCGATACCGATCCGGCAGTTGACGTGGGCCTCGATGCCCAGTTCGAGGATCGCTTCGATTTCTCTCTCGATGAGCGGGCGCGGCAGGCGGTATTCGGGAATCCCGAGCACCATCATCCCACCGAGTCGGGCCTCGGCTTCGTAGACCGTGACGCGATGGCCAGCGAGGCGCAGATCGTGCGCAGCAGCGAGGCCGCCCGGCCCGCCGCCGATGATGCCGACCGATGGTCCGGTCGCGGCGGGTACTGGGCCGTGGCCCTCGTGCCATGCCTCGGCGCCGGCGAAGCTCTCGACACCGAACCGCTCGGTGACGAACCGCTTCAGCGCCCGGATCGATACCGGCGCATCGATGCAGCCGCGCCGACATGCGGTCTCGCACGGGGCCGCACAAATGCGGCCACATACCGATGGGAATGGATTTGGTCCAC
This sequence comes from Actinomycetes bacterium, assembly GCA_025359865.1. Classification (GTDB taxonomy): domain Bacteria; phylum Actinomycetota; class Acidimicrobiia; order Acidimicrobiales; family Ilumatobacteraceae; genus VFMC01. The sequence continues at coordinate 25,522 of JANYDH010000014.1, forward strand.
GGGCCAGCACATAGGCATCACGAAAGCGACCTTCGGCGATGGCGGTGACGTAGCCGCCGGCGTCGGTGTGTACGGGACACGCCGCCCTACACGGCTCGTTGTCCCACAGCCATTGGGCGTCGGGAACTACGGGATGGTTCACGTGGGAGCGCTCACAGTACGTGTCTGGCTTGGAGGCGACGCAGCCCCCACAGCAGCGCCGTGAGGGCCACACCGAACTCAACCGTTGCGAACAACACCCGTCGACTGCGATCGATGCCCGACAGTTGCAGCAGTTGGTCGGGCACGATCACCAACAACACGAACGCGGCGATCACCACGAGCACGCCCGTAATGATCGCCCGAGGTGTTTTCACGGTGTGACCGTGAATGCAACTCGCATTCCCTGTCCGTAGTGCTTTTCGATGTTGCACACCAGCACGTAGTTACCGGCAGCAAGATCGAACGTCTTGACCACGGTCTTGCCTGCATCAGTCTCGGCGATCTCGCCGACGCTCGAGTCTTCGCTGACCTTGTTGGTCGCAGCGTCGATCTCGAGCTTGTCGAATGGCGTATCGGTCTTCAGTACGATCATCTCGTGCTGGCGGTTGCCCGTGTTCTGGAAGGTGAACGTCACTTGCCCTGCCTTCACCGAGGCTGGCGCCAAGGTGAAGAACTGTTCCGTCGCGGACTTGTCGCCTGCGGTCAACGACACCGGTACGCCCGTGGCAGCGGGAACCGTGATGCCACCACCACCACCACCACCTGCCGTAGTGGTGGTGGATGTCTTGGCATCGGATGAGCACCCCACCAGTGCCGTGATGCCCAGCATCACCGCGATGGTCGCAATCATTGGTCTACGCATGTCCTTGCCTCCGTCTTCGAGTTGAAGTTCACGGTACCCAGGATGACCGAGCCGTAAACAGGGGCGAAGGTCCCTGCCTGCGGGTCAACGCGGTCCACACATGGGGCAGTAGATTGCCGGGATGCGCGTTCAGATCGACAGCGAGAAATGCCAGGGCCACAACCGGTGCTATGCCCTCGCCCCCGAGTTGTTCGACGTGGATGACTACGGTTCGGCACTCGTGGTCGGCGATGGTGTCGTGCCGGTGGAGATGCACGCCAAGGCCCGCCTTGCCGTGGCCAACTGTCCTGAGTTCGCCATCACGATCGTCGACGACTGACGTCCACCAAATTCGTGGTTGCGAAAGCTGCCGATCAAGCTCCGGTAGATCGACGGGTCACAACTTCTTTAGCGGTGCCCAGGCAAGCGCAAGGTGCTTGGTCCCCACTTCGCGGAACCGGATGGTGGCCTCGGCCCGGTCGCCATCGCCGCGGACTTCCATGATCACTCCTTCGCCGAACGTGGGATGCTCGACGTCGTCACCGACGCGCAGCCCGAGCGACTGCGCACCCGTTTGCGTCGGTACCTGAGCGCGGCCCGAGCGCATCGCGGCATCGACCACGCGCTCGCGGTGGGCGTCGGTGTCGCGACCCTGCCAGCCGCCGTCACGGCCGCCATCTCGGTCGCCGAAGCGAGGGCGGTAGGGAGCCGGGTCTGCGTTGTCGCGTGACCGGTAGCTCTGGCGCCCGTACGAGTTCGGACCCGATACGTTGCCCTGCTGGTCGAGCAACTCCGAGGGGATCTCCTCGATGAACCGACTGGGCGGGTTGTACTGGGTGGTTCCGAACAGGCTTCGGCTCCACGCATGCGTCAGGTGTAGTCGCTGTTGGGCGCGGGTAATGCCGACGTACGCGAGCCGTCGCTCCTCGAACAACTCCGCTGGTTCGGTGAGCGCCCGGTTGTGGGGGAACACCCCTTCCTCCATCCCCAGCAGGAACACGTTCGGGAACTCAAGCCCCTTGGCCGAGTGGAGCGTCATCAGCACGACACGGTTGTCGTCTTCGATGCCGTCGATATCGCCGACCAGTGCCACCTGCTCGAGGAACTCGTCGACGCGGGTGAACTCGCGGGCAGAACCGACGAGCTCGCCGAGGTTCTCGAGCCGTCCGTTCGACTCGACCGATGCTTCGGCTTCGAGTTCGGACAGGTATCCGCTGCGGTCGAGCGCTTCCTGCAACAGATCACCCGGGCCTACTTCGCCGGCAGCTGAGACAGTGAGCTGTTCGATCAGCAGGACGAACGATTCGACCCCGCGACCGGCCGGGCCGGTGATGCCGGCTTCGCGACCGCGGCGCATCGCCTCAAAGAAGCTGACGCCGAGTGACGCGGCCAGCGCATCGAGCTTGCCGACGCTCGTGTCGCCTACGCCGCGCTTGGGCACGTTGAGGATCCGTTTCATGCTCACCTCGTCGGCCGGGTTGATCACAGCGCGGAGGTAGGCCAGGGCATCTTTGATCTCACGGCGGTCGTAGAACCGTGTACCACCGACCACCTTGTACGGGATACCGGCCCTGATAAGCGCGTCTTCCACAACCCTGGACTGTGCGTTGGTGCGGTAGAAGACAGCGATCTCGCTCCACATCTGGCCGTCGGTTTCGTGCAGACCGTGCATGGTCCGCGACACCCAGGCGGCCTCGTCGTGTTCGTCGTCGGCGTGGTAGCGCACGATGCGGTCGCCGTGGCCCAGTTCGCTCCACAACAGCTTCGGCCGGCGGGCGGGGTTGTTGGCGATGACGGCGTTGGCAGCGTCGAGAATGACCTGTGTACTGCGGTAGTTCTGGTCGAGGATGATGGTGGTGAGCGCCGGGAACGAGTCTTCGAGCTGGTTGATGTTGCGAACGTCGGCCCCGCGGAATGCATAGATGGACTGGTCTTGATCGCCGACGGCGGTGATCTCGCCGCTGTCGGCCGCGAGTAGCACGGCGAGTTCGTTCTGGGCGACGTTGGTGTCTTGGTACTCGTCGATCAGAACATGACGGAACCGTTCCTGGTAGCTGTGCAGCACGTCGGGATGCGTGCGGAACAACTCGACCGTCTTACTCAACAGGTCGTCGAAATCCATCGCACCCGCCTTCAACAGCCTGGCCTGGTACTCCCGGTACACGTCGACGTGTTTGCGGTCGAAGATGTTGGCCGCCCGGGTAGCGGCCTCGTCGGGGCCGACCAGTTCGTTTTTCCACAGGCTGATCACGCCATGCACCGCTCGGGGAGTGAAGCGTTTGGAGTCGAGTCCGAGATCGCGGATGACGTAACCGGTGAGCCGTTGGGCATCGGCCTGGTCGTAGATGCTGAACGTTTTCGGAAAACCCAACCGGTCGGCGTTGGCGCGAAGGATGCGCACACACGCCGAGTGGAACGTGCTGACCCACATCTTGTTGGCGACCGGGCCGACGAGCGTGGCGACACGGTCGCGCATCTCGCCGGCAGCTTTGTTGGTGAAGGTGATCGCCAGGATCTGCATCGGGTGCACGCCTTCGCCGATGAGGTAAGCGATGCGGTGAGTGAGCACGCGCGTCTTTCCGGAACCTGCCCCGGCAACCACGAGCAGCGGGCCGCCACGGTGGACGACCGCATCGAGCTGATCCGGGTTCAACCCGGAGAGATCCGGTGCTCGACGGGCAGTGGCGGGTCGCGGATCGCCATCGGTAATGAAATCGCCATCGGTGTGGTCTTGTATGGGGCCTTGTGTGGGAAGGGGGTGCTCGCTGGACATCGCCTCGCCATCCTACGAACTCGATCGGAACGGATTGATGAGCACCAGTTGGCGAGCAGATCGTCGAGGGCTACGTGGCGGGCCCGCAGCGGGAGTCCGAGGTCGGCTGGGCGGATGAGGCAACGATTCGAATGATCGCTGACGAGCCTTGGTAGTTGACGCACGTTCGCATCTCTTGGTCTGATTGAATCGTGGCATGGACGACGAAGTCGAACTCACGGCTGAGCAGCACCGGCGTCGCCGGTACCTCAGCAGGGCGTGGGCACTCGTCGTGGTGGCGTGGGCGTTCGGACGGACGCTGCTGGTGTGGGCTGCCGTTGGCGACTACGGGATCAACCCGTGGTGGTATCTGACGATCGACCTGACGTGTGCATCGATCGATGCGTTCACCACCCCTCGAACCGTGCTCGCCCTCGTCGATTCCCGGTATACCAAAGCCGCCATGTGGGGGGCAGCGTCGCTTGCTGCGTTCGTCATACCCGACGTGTACATCTTCATCGCTACCGATCATTTGCCGAACTCGATCGTGTTCGCCGTACTCGCAGTGATCGCGGTCACGCTCACGTTCACGATCGTGGGCATCGTCCGCAAGGTCCGCAAGGTTTCGGCGTTGCCGACCACGCAAGAAATCTCTCCCGGAGGTGCCGGAGTGATTGAATCTGAATCATGAAGGCAGCAATCCTGGTCGAGAGCCTTACCGGAAACACCTGGAAGGCGGGCGAGAAGATCGCCGCGCTGTTGCAGCAAGAGCAGTGGCAGATCACCGGGATGAACCGCGTGCGCGAACCCGACCATGCCGCGTTGCAGGATGCCGACTTCGTACTGGTGGGTACGTGGACCCACGGCCTGTTCGTGGTTGGTCAGGCGCCGTGGGGTCTTGGAGCGATCGGCAAGATCCCGATGATCCGTGGCAAGAAGGCCGCCGTGTTCTGCACGTTTGCGTTGAACCCGGCGAAGACCCTCGACAAGCTCACCGCTGCGGTCCTCGGTCGTGGTGCCGACGTGCTCGGTGGTATCGCGCTCAATCGGGCCAAGCTCGATCATCACAGCGAGGTGTTCGTCGAACGGCTCCTGGCCAACCTGCCGCCGTCGCTCGCCACGACGTAGTCTCGCCGCTCCCCCTTCTGCCGACACGCCGCACCCCGGCGGCGCGGTCACGGCACCGTCTACTGTAGCAGACTGCTACACTATGCCGGAGGTTCTCATGGCTACCACCACCCCAACCAGGATTGATGACGAGCTCTATGCGTCCGCGAAGGTCGTCGCGTCGCTGATGAGCCGGAGCGCAGCCCAGCAGCTGGCCCACTGGGCCAGGATCGGCCGGGAGATCGAAGCTGGCGAGAGCATCTCGCAGCGCTCGATCGCTGCGGCGCTCGCGGGGAGGGTGCCCTACGACCAACTGACCCCACACGAGCAGGCAGTAGTGCGCGCCGAATGGATCGAACGGATGGATGCGCGTCGTGAGGATCTGGACTTCGCGGCGGAGTTCGCCGCCGCTGGCAAGCCATACGTCGGCCTCGACGCGCAAGGCCAGGTGGTCCGCTACGCAGCCGACGCGACGGTGCTCGAGGTCGTCGCGGCTGCCGTCGCTGGCAGCTGAAGGTCGTGAGCGATCCGGTCCTGCACCTCGTTGCGGGCCCCAACGGTGCGGGCAAGACGACGTTGCAAGACAGAGTCATCGAACCAGCGACGCACCTGCTGTTCATCAACGCCGACCTGATCGCCCACGACCGCTGGCCTGGCAAGGAACTCGAACACGCCTATGAGACCGCAGCGATCGCCTCTGCCGCCCGCGCGGAGTGCCTCGCACAACGCCAGTCGTTTGCCACCGAGACTGTGTTCTCCCACCCGTCAAAGATCGCACTGCTGTAGGCGGCGGCCGATGCCCGGCACCGCACCTATTTGCACATCGTCTTGATCCCCGAGGCGCTTGCCGTGGCGCGCGTGGCCGAACGAGTCGCCAGCGGTGGCCATCAGGTCCCGGAGGACATCTCTTGGGCCCCTCGTCCTCAACAGCGATGGTGTCGGCAGTATCGACAGTTCTGCGCGTCGTCAAGCCAAATGGAGCACCCTAGTGCGCTACGCAGAATCGACGGTGAAGCGCCAATGGCCACTGACAAGGTCAGAGACTGACAAGGTCAGAGACGGACAAGGTCAGAGACGGACAACGTCGCAGCCCAGGTGTCCTTTCACGCGGACACGCGACCTACCTCACACCCAACCCACCGGTTGATCCAAGCTAAGGTAAGCGAGGGACCGCGTCAGCCTCGGCTTCGTTGTCACACCCCTCGCGTACGTTCAAGCCACTTCCCCTACGGACCACCCATCCACAAGGAGCTGGCGATGCGACCACCCCGGAGTACCAAGCAGATTACAATGTTCGAGACGAAGCCGGTTGTCGCCACACACGAAGGTGCGGCACAACGAACGATTACGACCGTCGACCTGTTCGCCGGTGCCGGCGGCCTGAGCCTCGGCTTCCACCTCGCGGAGTGCGGCTACACGCCGGTGTTCGCCGTCGAACATGACCATGCGGCCGCCGCAACATTCGAGCGCAACTTCGGCTGTGAGGTGTTCGACGGCGACATCGAGTACGGCCCCGAGTACCCCGAGGCCGACGTGATCATCGGAGGGCCGCCGTGTCAGGGCTTCAGCCCGTTGGGACGTGATCGCGACGACCAGAGTCGCGCCCAGATGAATGAACTGTGGAAGCACTACCTCGACGCAGTGAGAACGATCCGGCCCAAGGTGTTCGTGATTGAGAACGTGCCCGAGTTCCAGCGCTCCGCGCAGTTTGAGGAGCTGCTCGAGCTCCTCGAGACGGACACGGAACTCAGTGCCTACACTGTTGCGTACGGAGTCCTGAACGCCGCTGACTACGGAGTGCCGCAGAGCCGACGACGCGGGATCCTGGTGGCGATCCGCGACCAGGACTCCCCGCTGCCGTGGCCCCCACCACCGACGCATGGCCCAGCGTCCGAGTCCGGTCGCCGACATGTCACGGTGAAGGACGCAATCGGCGACCTTCCCTCGCGCCCGCGGGGCACCGATCCGATCATCAACGACGATGGTCAGCACCTTCACTTCGGCCGGCGACCCCTGGCCACATCGATGGAGCGCTACCAGGCGATTCCGCCCGGCGGCAACCGATTCGACCTGATGCGGAACCGACCCGACATCACCCCGGCCTACTGGCTGAACAAGCCCACGGGCACGACCGACGTGATGGGCAGACTGTGGTGGGATCGGCCATCTGCGACCATCCGAACCGAGTTCTTCAAGCCGGAGAAGGGGCGCTACCTTCACCAGACGGCCAACCGTGTCATCTCACACAGGGAAGCGGCACGGCTCCAGTCGTTCCCGGACTGGTACGTCTTCGAAGGCACCAAGATTCAGATCGCTCGTCAGATCGGCAATGCTGTTCCGCCGCTACTCGGCAAGGCCATCGCCGACTACGTGTTCGAGCACGCCTTCTCGGCCAGCCGGCCCGAGTAGCTACCGACGATGCTCCACGACGACCCACTCGAGAGGGCAGTCGCCTGGTTTCGTAGCCAAGCACGCTTTGAGGAACGATTCGCCGCTGCTATCCGTCAGAGCTTCGACGAAGTATTCGACGACCGGCGAACTGGTCGCTACCGCCTCGAGCAGCTCTCGAAGGTCGAGACGTCCTACATTGGAACCAAGGTCGAGATCGTCGTCCAAGATGAATTCGGGCTGCAGCGCGGCCGGCGAATGGACTACCTGATCGACGACCAAGAGGTTGACTCCAAGTGGTCGATGACATCCGGCGGATGGATGATCCCCACTGAGGCCGTCGGCGAGTTGTGCTTATGTTTGACGGCAGACTACAACCGGTCGGAGTTTCAGGTCGGCATCGTGCGCGCTGGTGACGCCCAGCTCAAGGCTGGCCAGAACAAGGACAAGAAGCGCCGCCTCAATGACGACGGACTGTCGGCGATGACGTGGCTCGTCAAACGTGGCGACCTCGCCGAGAATCTCCTGCTGCATCTCGACGAGCGCACGCGCGGCTCGATCCTGAACCCCTCGCTATCCGGCCAGCGCCGAGTCACCGAACTGTTTCGCCTTGTGCAGCAGCGGATCGTACGACGAGAGGTGGTGATCACAGTCGCAAGGCAGGACGACGGCTCCCAGCGGGTGCGCGACGCTCGAAAGGCTTTACGGGCCGAGGGGGTCATCGTGCTCGGACACCAACAGTCGCACCCGCGCATCGCCGCCGATCTCGGTCTCGAGATCCCGCCGAAGGGCTCGTGGCTTTCCTGTCACGTGGTGCGCGATGGGGGCGAAGGTGACAGGACGGCCGAGATCGCCGGGGCATCATGGAGGCTCGCCCGACTCGGAGACTCGCCGGAACCCGGACCCGCCGTCTACACCTGACTCGGGCTCGAAGGAGGACAGTCTGGTCGGATGCGGCCGGACCTCACGCCAGCCGTCGTCGTCGCAGGCAACCGACGTGGCATCAGCCACGTAACGAGCCCGAACAGAGGTGGGAACCCCCCCAGGCCGAGGTCATCTCCGCGCCCAACTCGACGACGAATCTGCCACGGCGTGGAAGAGGTCATCACGTCCAGCCCTCGCCGCACGAGCCAACCAGACCGCTGCGGTGCTCGTGCGCTCGACGCTCATGATATCCTCAGCAGCATGCCTGATATCCTCATTCGGGACGTTCCCGACGACGTTGTCGCAGCCCTCGACACGAACGCGAAGTTCGCTGGCCAGACTCGCGCCGAATACCTGCGTCGACTTCTCGCCGACCAGCAAGGTCCGGCGCTGACACGAGAGCAACTGAACCGCTTTGCCGAGCGCACTGCCGACTTGGCGAACGCTGAGGTGATGACAGCCGCATGGCGGTGACGACCTGGCTGATCGACAAGTCGGCACTCAGCCACATCAGCGGCGTCAACGACGCGTGGCTCTCTCGCATCCAACGCGGCTTGGTCAGGATCTCGACGGTCACGCTGCTCGAGATCGGCTTCTCCACACGCAACGGCACGGGTCACCGCAGCACGCTCGGCGAACCGCCTGTGTCATCGATGCCTGTCGAGAATCTCACACCGGCGGTCGAAGCTCGTGCGGTCGAGATACAGATGCTGCTCGCAGACCGCGGCCAGCACCGAGCCCCGTCGATCCCTGATCTGCTCATCGCAGCGACCGCGGAACTCTCCCGACTCACTGTGTTGCATGTGGACAAGGACTTCCACCTCATCGCCGCGATCACCGGCCAACCGATCGAACGTCTCGGTGGCTGAGCCGATCGACTCCGCTGACGTTCGCACCGAGCGACGTGGTGCGTTCGACGCAGTGGAAGAACGTGACTCAGCGGTCGGCGAGACGTCCGAAGTACGCCGCAGCGTTGCCGTCGATGAGATCGACGCCGTGGGTGACCACGCCGTCCGCCACAATCGAGTCTTTGCCCTCCCCTCGCAACAAGTTGGAACGGTGACGGTGCCGGAGTGTGCGGGTTGCGTCAGGTCTGCGAGTATCATTTCAACTCAATTGACGTACCCTTTGGCGCTGGGTTGTTCTCAATGACAGCGCAACGCCAACGGTCGGGCGGTCATCGAATGCGAAGGTGAGGTAGACGTTGGAAACCTGGCTTCTTAAGAACCATAGAGAGTTGCTCCGTGTTGCCCCCGATGCAGTGTTGTGCGTAAACGACGATGGCCTTATTCGGTGGGTCAATGACCAGGCAGCGTCGCTGTTTCGCTATCCGAATCTCGATCTGGTCGGCCAGGCCATCGAGGTGCTCGTCGCCAACGAAGCTCGCCACGAGCACGTGCAATTACGCGCCCGGTACCTTGCCAATCCACAGCCAAGATCGATGGGCGGTCACCAGCTTCTTTACGGGGTGCGGTCTGACGGCACCACATTTCCCGCCGAAATCAGCCTGTCGACGATCGACACCGATGAGGGACTCGTCACCATCGCTGCGGTCCGAGATGCATCCGCCCGCATCGCTGTACAGGCAGCGATCGACGTGCTCGACGCCGACCTGTCGGAGGCGAAACTCGCGACCCGAGTGCTCCAGGCTGGACGACTCGAGGCAATCGGGCAGCTTGCCGGTGGCGTTGCCCACGACTTCAACAATTTGCTTACTGCGGTATCGGGCTACACCGGGATGCTGAGTCAGGAACTGGCCGACCTTCCAACTACCGATGCGACCCGCGCACGAATGCAGCGCGATGTGGATCAGATCCAACGGGCAGTCGATCGTGGCACAAGCCTCACCCGTCAACTGCTCACCTTCAGCCGACAAGAGATCGTGCACATCGGACCAGTCGACCTGAACAAGGTGGTCTCCGACATGGACTCCTTGCTGCGACGCACGCTCGGCGAAGGTACCTCGTTGGTCGTCAAAGTCACCGATTCTCGAACGACGATATTCGCTGATAGCGGAACCATCGAGCAGGTAGTGGTGAACCTGGCCATCAACGCCCGTGATGCAATGCAGCAGCGTGGTGTTGTGTTGATCACCACAGCGGTGGTCGACATCGACGGTCCCGGCATGTACGCGGTAGGCGGCGCAGAAGTGCCTCCCGGGCAGTACGTGCGCCTCTGTGTCACCGACATTGGCACCGGTATGTCACCCGAACTCGTCGAACGCATCTTCGAACCATTCTTCACCACCAAACCCGTCGGCCAAGGCACAGGGCTCGGCCTGGCAACGGTCTATGGCATCGTGACTCGAGCCCAAGGTTTCGTTCGAATCGACTCCAAAGTCGGCGAGGGCACCACGTTCACGGTGTTGTTCCCGCACCGCGCCACCGAGGCCACCCGCACTCCGATTGCCGTCACATTGAACACTTCAACTGGGACAGAAACGGTACTCATCGTTGAAGATGATGAGTCGATCCGTGATGTGGTAGTGCGGATGCTGCAACGTCACGGCTACCACGTCCTCGCCGCCGGCACCGGATTGCAAGCACTTGAAATTGCCTGCCGGCACGCCGGGACGATCGATATGCTCGTCACCGATATGGTGATGCCAGTGATGAATGGCCTCGAAACTGCGGCCGCGATACGCGGTGTGCGCCCAGACATCAAGGTACTTTTCATGTCTGGTTACCCGGGACCGATCCTCGCCGACCGTAGTACGCCCACCGTCGAGATCGACCTCATCGCGAAGCCGTTTACCGAAGCAACGCTGATGTCTCGGATGCGCGCCGTGCTTGACGCTTTGCCTCCCGTCTGATCTGCTAAAGATCAGTCCAAGCCAACGCGGCGAATCGACTGATCATGGGAGGCACGATGCGGCGAGTTATCAGACGACCGGCGCTGGTTGTTGTTTGTGCGATGGCGCTCGTCGCTGCTGGGTGCGCCGACAACCAGAGCGTCTCGGCCACCCGGTCTAACGACGCGGTCGGTGCGACGGCCGTCGTCAGCACGACCGCAATGACAGACTCCACGGTCGCGCCGGCCATCGAGGTGCCTACCACGTATGTACCCGTCACGACGGTTGCGCCGACCACCGAAGCACCGCCGGTCACCGAGGCGGCAGCCACCACAGCACCCACCACAGCACCCACCACTGTGGTCACCGAAGCCCCAACCACCACTGTTGCGGCGGGCATCCCCAGCGGCTGGGTCGAAGGCAGCTTCCCCGAAGGTTCGATGGCCGGGTGCTGCGAGTACAGCTACTGGACCGGGACACCGTCACCTGCGTTCCCCGATGATCCCGCCGCCCCGCTTGCCGACGGCGTCTACACCGCGGCGGTCGTGGCGCCGTGGACGGCGGCACAACCGAACCAATTGTCGATCGAGGTACGCCGCATCGAGCAGTGCACGATCCTCGGCGAAGCGGCATGCATCGAGCCCGGGCCGTACGTCGACACCGACGTGATCACGGCCGACTCGCCTACCCGCACCCTCACCGTTGCGCTCGACGACACGCTCGCCGTCGGCCTGTCCGGGTTCGACAACTGTAGGTCGCTTAGTAAGAGCGCCAACGGCAACGATCTGGTCGCCCTTTTCGCAGCGTTCGACTCGGCCTACAGGAGCGAGATTGGCTCGAAGCTGGCCGCCGGCGAACCCGAGGAACAGATTGCCGCCGAGCTCACCGCCGCACCGGCTTCCGGGTTCGAGCCGATCTCACCCGTCGATTGTGGTGGAGTGTTCGTCTTCCGCTCCGGCGATGCTCCGCCGCTGCTCATGCAGGTCATCGCCGGGTACATCGACGACAACAATCGACCGCCGCTCACGCCGACCGACCAGATCCACCTGGTGTCGATCGTCGTGACCAACGGCCAACCGTCGCTGTACTTCTACTCCGGCTTCTACTCCTGATCCATCAGCGCCTCGACCACTGTGTCGACCAATGCCTCTGGGTCGACGGCGGGCACAACCGACCACACCGCGCGAAGATCGTTGGGGGCAGGGCGCGGAACTGCGAGGAGCGCCGTCATCACATCCGGCCGCCATACGGTATGTACCGCTGATTGCAGTCGGGCCCAGTGGCGAGTACGGCGCTGACTGATGCCAACCGCTTTTGCGCCGCCCACCAGCACCTCACCTGCGCCGATGCCGTCGAAACACACGTTAGCCGACCACGACGAGGCAACGAACGGGCCGTGATGCACCGTTACCTCGGATTGGCCGAGCGCACAAAGCGAGCGTGCCCATACATCGCCCAGCCACCACATCGACCTGCCGATGTCGTCATCCCACAGTGGATCACCGCGCGGGATGACCACATCGAGCCAGAGCAACTCGCCGGGAAGCATCAGCACGGCGCCGCCACCGCTACGCCGCCGAATCACCTCGATGCCGTGCCGCTCACAGGCTTCCCGGTCGATCGTGGCAGCAGGCTGTGCGGACCCGAGGGCGAGGGCGCGCCGGCTGACTGCGTACCACCAGGCTTGACGTCCAAGCGCGACGTCGGGTTCTCGCGCGTGAAAGTCGGCCGCACTACCCTCGACTCGTTCGACTGACCAAACCGGCTTCGATACGGAGCCCTGCACCGTCAACCCGCACGCGCGAGATATGGCAACCATACATCTGGCACACGCTGCACGGACACCGTGACCCAAGCGAGTTCACGTGGGGTGCGCGCCGGACGCGCCAACCGCATGCCCGCCTCGTCGGGGGTGCGGTCACGCTTGGAGAGGTTGCACGGACGGCATGCCGCGGCGACGTTGTCCCACACGTGTGCTCCACCACGCGACCGCGGCATGATGTGGTCGATCGAGTCGGCATAGCCACCGCAGTACTGACACGTGCTGTTGTCGCGGGCAAACACCGCTCTTCGAGAGAGGGCAGTTCGCCGATGATAGGGCACCTTGACCACGTAGCGAAGACGGATGACCAACGGGTTCGGGAGGCTCATCGTGGCGGCATGCAGCAGCGTTCCGTCGTCTTCGATGATGTCGGCCTTGTCGGCAAGGACGAGACACGCTGCTCGACGTGCCGGAACAACAGAGAGCGGTTCGTACGTGGCATTCAACACGAGCGCGCTTCTCATGGATGCGACCCTACTGAGTTCGTCTCGGCGGATTCGGCCGGATTCGGTGGACGTCGCGAGACAGCTTTCGAGCATGCCCCAGTCGGGTCGATCCGATCACGGTTCGACTCGCCGACACCATGCCAGGTAGGTCAACACATCGACGGGGTCGGGCACGCGGTCGCGCGTTTGACCGGTAGACCCGTATTGGGTCGCCAGACGAAAGTTGAGGTAGTCGCCCGATGGAACAGGCAGGAACGGCATTCGCCGCCACCAACCAGGTGGCGCCATACGCCGCAGTTGGCGGATTGCCGTGGCCCACAGTGACGGATGTACCATCACCACGAACCCAATGCGCAACCAGTGCCGGATCATCGAGCAGTCATCCGGGGTTCAGCGCGGTTCTTTCGGCAGACCGAGCACCATCTCACCGATGATGTTGCGTTGAATCTGCGACGATCCTGCATAGATCGTGCCGGCTCGGGCATTGAGGAAGGTGCCAACCCAACTCCACGAACTGTTGGGAGCACCCGCATCATCGGCCTGAAAGGCACTCGATGGCCGTCGACCGACCGGAACCAGCGCATCGGCACCGAGAATGTCGATCGACAGTTCGCTGATCTCCTTGTGGTATTCGCTCCAGTACAGCTTCGAGATGGCTCCATCCGGCCCAGGGTGGTGCCCACCGAGGAACCTGGTGAGTACGCGCATGCCGTTGTAGCGCATGATCTGTACCTTGGCGTAGCACCCTGCGATGCGTTGGCGGATGATGGGGTCATTGGCAACCCCGCGCTCTTTCGCCAGCAGCACGAGCCGATCGAGTTCGGCTTGAAACCGAATCGGCAACGTGGCAGCAGCCTCGCCGCGCTCGTATCCGAGCAGGGTCATCGCAACCGCCCAGCCGTTGTTGAGCCCGCCGACCACTTCGCCTTTCGGCGTCGTTGCATCGGTATAGAAGATCTCGTTGAACTCGCTCTCACCAGAGATCATCCGGATCGGGCGAACCTCGATCCCCGGCTGACGCATGTCGACCAGCATGAATGAAATACCCTTGTGTCGCGGGGCATCGGGATCGGTACGAGCAAGTGTGAAGATGTGATCAGCGAGGTGCCCGGCCGATGTCCAGATCTTTTGACCGTTGAGCACCCATTGGTCGCCGTCCAACATCGCGCGCAGTCCGATGTTGGAGAGATCGCTGCCGGCGTTGGGCTCGGAGTATCCCTGGCACCACACATCGGCCCCCGAAAGGATCCGCGGCAAGTAGTACCGCTTCTGCTCTTCGGAGCCCCATTGCAGCAACGTGTTGCCCAGCATCTGGATACCGAACACGTCGTTCGGGCCTCCGGTAGGCACCCCGGCCTTCGCGAATTCCTCGCCGATGATGACCTGCTCGAGAGCCGAGAGGCCGGCACCTCCGTATTCGACGGGCCACCCCGTGGCGAGGTATCCGCCCTCGTACAGCGTTTTGCGCCAATCAGTGACGAACTCGTTGAGTTCGAGTCCTTCGAGTTGACCGATGCCGTGCCAATCGACCGGCAACTTCTCGGCGAGGAACGCCTGAACTTTCTCGCGATAGGCCTCGGCTTCTGGGGTGTACATCGGACGCATGTCGTGATGTTACTCGTCGGTAGGCGACTCAGGAGGTGCCGGCGCTACGACTGCCACCGGAGTCTGCGCAAACCGGGCCAGTGCTGCTGCGCCGACGAGCGGAGCGAACTGTCCGAGAGCGGCCGGTACCACCGAGAACCCGACCATGTAACCGAGCTTGGCTCGGCTGTCGAGTTCGCGCTGAGCGGAAGTGAAAAACGCCTCGCCGAAGCCGAGCGCGACCGAACCACCGACCACCGCAAGCTTCAGATCGACCACCGCGCCAACCGACGCAAGTGCTCGCCCGACAAGTGTGCCCGTGCGTTCCATGATTGCCAGCGGTGCCCGCTGGGGCGGCCGGCCGGTCTCTTCTTCGATAGCAGGACCGCTGCAATACGCTTCGAGGCACCCGAATCCGCCACACAAGCACGGCCGCCCATCTGGCTCGACCACCATATGGCCGATGTGGCCGGCATTGCCGAGGCGTCCCTGCAGCAGTCGCCCGCGGCTGATGATTCCGCCACCGACCCCCGTGCCGACCACCACGCCGATGAGGTCGTGCACCCCGACCGCAGCGCCACACCATGCTTCGCCAAGCGCCAATGCCTTCGCGTCGTTGTCGATTGCGGTCGCAAGCCCCGTGAGCTGTTCGATCTCGGCACGCAACGGGAACGCGCGCCACGTGGGAATGTGGAGCGGCGACACGGTGGCGTCGATGGGAGACATCGGCCCCCCGCACCCGACACCGCACGACACGGGCAGCGACGGTGAGGCCGCCACCACGCGTTTGACCAAGCGGGCCAGTGCCGGCCAGACATCGCGCGTTGGAGTAGCGACGCGGTCGCGAACCAAGAATGCTCCGGCGTTGTCGACGATGCCGGCCGCCATCTTGGTGCCACCGATGTCGATCGCGAGATAGGGGCCGTCCACGACGGGCAAGGGTATCTTGCCGGTCCCGACGTCCGGCGGTCGCAACTGGCGTCTACCCTGTGGGCATGACGGCACTGTCTGACCCTGCCGCCGGCGATCAGCCAGCGTCTGTCTCTGCCCCAACTCGACGCACGTTCGCGATGCTGTTCGACGCGATCACCACAAATGTCGCGCTGGTGCTGCACGGCAAGCGTGAGGCGATCGATCTTGCGGTGATCTGCCTGCTTGCCGAGGGACACCTTCTCATCGAAGACGTACCCGGTGTCGGCAAGACCAGTCTGGCAAAGGCATTGGCGGCGTCGATCGACTGCAGTTGGAAGCGGGTGCAGTTCACCCCAGACCTGTTGCCGGGCGACCTCACCGGCGTCAGTGTGTTGCAACGCGCCACCGAGACGTTCGTTTTTCAACCCGGTCCGCTGTTCGCCAACATCGTGCTTGCCGATGAAATCAACCGTGCCTCACCGAAGACGCAGTCCGCATTACTCGAGGCCATGGAAGAACGCCAGGTCACAGCCGAGGGCCGTACCTACCGTTTGCCCCAGCCGTTCCTCGTGGCCGCCACGCAGAACCCCATCGAGCAAGAAGGCACTTACCGGTTGCCCGAGAGCCAACTCGACCGCTTCCTGATGCGACTCTCGCTCGGCTACCCGAGCCGCCAGGCCGAGTTGAGCATCCTCGATTCTCAGGGCGCTGCCGAAGCCCTATACGCCTTGAAGCCGGTACTGACCGGCGACGAGATTCTCGAAATGGCACGCGTGGTCAAAGAGGTCCACCTCGCCGATGCGCTGAAGGCGTACCTGGTCGATATCGCCGAGAGCAGCCGCAACCATCAGGCACTGACGCTCGGATTGTCACCGCGAGCGACGTTGCAACTGGCAAGAGCCACCCGCGCCCGCGCCGCTTCCTCCGGCCGAGATTTCGCGACCCCGGACGATGTGAAGGCCGTGGCCATACCTGTGCTCTCCCACCGCATCGTGCTGCGCTCCGACGCTGCGTCCCGCGGCTACACGTCCGAGCAGGCGATCCGTGACATCCTGGCGATGGTGCCGGTCCCTGCGGGTCGCTAATGCTGACTCGAAGCGGCTGGGGGGCTCTGCTCATCGCGGTCGTCAGCTTCGGTACCGGGCGCGTCTTCGGCATTCTCGAGCTGTACGTCCTTGGGGCCGGCGTCGTTGCCGCCGTGTTGTTCGCAATTGCCAGCGCCATGCGGCAGCCGCCGCACCTTGGCGTTCGGCGACTGCTCGAACCGTCCATCGTGAGGGCGGGCGAGACTGCACGAGTGGATGTGCAGGTTGCCAATCTCGGTCATCAGCGCACCCCAGTTGTGCAACTGTGGGAGCCAGTCGGTCCGACCGGTGGTGCCACGATGAACCTGGCGCCGCTACGACGCAGCGAAACCACCACTGCGGCATACCGGCTGCCGACCAGCCACCGGGGGGTCATCCGTGTTGGGCCGATGCAGGCTCGTCGCCGTGATGTTCTCGGTCTGTGCTGCACCTCGTTCGAGCTGCCCGGCAGCGTCGAACTCCTCGTCATTCCCAAGTACACCCCGACCCCGTTCTCGCTTGGCGGTAGCAGCGGACGGCTTGGTGAACACCTCCGGATGCGCGCGTACGGACAGTCCGGTAGCGAGTTTCACTCACTGCGCGAATACGTCATGGGCGACGACCTTCGGCGAATCAGTTGGAAGGCTTCGGCACGGTCTTCGGAGTTCATCGTCAAAGAGACCGCAATAGAGGGCGTCCGCCGTTGCACCGTGGTAGTCGATGTGGACGACGACGCCTACGACACAGCCGGGTTCGAACGGGCGATGTCGTTCGCCGCCGGACTGGTTACCGGCGCCGTCGCGGCTGATCTCAACACACGCGTGATCTCCCCGGAGGTCGACCTGCGTGGATCTGATGTCGCAGTGCTCACATTGCGGTGGCTGGCGACCGCGAACCCCGAAGGAGGCGACCGCCTGCCCCTTCCGTCACTTCGCTCAGGCGAGGGGATGGGGGTCTTGGTGCTTATCACTGCACACCCCACGAGCCGACGGGTGTCCGAAGTGCGCGGTGGGCTCAGCCCCGATGACACGCTCGTCATCGTTGCCGTCACTTCCGCCGGTGCCTCGGCGACCGGTACACGATTCGTGGTCGACGCCACTAGCGACGAAGCGTTCCGGCGCGACTGGGCGCATCTCACGGGCGCGCTCTCCGTTCGGCGATCCGACGTCGAGTCCCCGGTGGCGGTCGGCCGATGATCAGCGAGGATCTTCTTCTCCGCTCATCAGTGCGCCCGACGGCGCCCGACGACTCCGCGCCGACTCATCTCGCTCGACGCGGCGCCTCATCCCACCGGCCGGGACGCGTCACATCCGATCACGTCATCGCAACGTTCGCTCTCACACTGCTCACCGTGGTCACTGCGATCGGGATGTGCCGAGTGTTCGCCGACTGGGAGTTCCTCGGAACGCTCGTCGTCACCGCGATCGTCGTACATGCGGCTGCACTAGGTCTGCGCGTGTTGCGGGTGCACGCGATCTTGGCGATTCCGTTCGGCGCGCTTGTCCTCTACGAGACCATCGCCGTGCAGTTCTATCGCGACACCGTTCAGTTCGGCCTACCGTCGCGGGGCACCTTCGAACTCATCAGCATCGACACACGACTGGTCTGGAGCCAGTTCCCCACTACCGTCGCGCCAGTTTCGAGCAGTGGCGGGTACCTCGTCGCCGCTACGCTCGCCATCGGTCTGGTTGCGCTGCTGTCCGATTCGTTCGCCTTTCGCGCGTATGGGCGCGCCGAAGCGGTGGTCCCCTCCGGCGTGTTGTTCATCTTCATGGCCGCACTCGGCACGGACCGCAACCGCATCTCGGTCACCGCTGCCTGGCTTGCTGCAGCTCTCCTCGTCATCGGAATGCTGCGCGCACTCCACGGGGGCGTCGACGAGTCGTGGCTCGGTCGCCGAGGCCGCGCGATGGGAGCCGCAGTGCCTGCCGCGGGCATGATCGCAGTCGTCGCTGCCATTGCCGCAACGATCGCTGGCCCGCGCCTTCCAGGGGCGGGTGCCGAACCGCTGCTCGATACACATCGCGGTCAGGCCGACGTCACCGAGGTAGTGAGTCCCCTCGTGGACATTCGCTCGCGACTAGTCAACCGGTCCGACACCGAAATGTTCACCGTCGACGCCAGCGCCGGACGGTATTGGCGCCTTACCGGTCTTTCGTCGTTCGACGGCACCAGTTGGGGTCTGCCCGACCGAACGCTCGAGAGCGCCGGTGGAACGTTGAACGACCAGATCACCGGTGCAGCATTGCTGCAACAGCGAATCACGATCTCACGGCTCGGCGGCAAGTTGATTCCTGCCGCGTTCGCCCCTGTATCGATCAGCCAGCGTGGAGTGCTCTGGCTACCGGGCACCGACACGCTGGTCCTGGACGACGAAACGTTCCATCAAGGCGACGTGTTCAACATCAGTTCCACCGATACCGACCCCGGGCCTGACGTGCTCAGGGCGGCGACGGCCAGTTCACCGCCGACGAGTGAGTTTTTCGACCTCCCGGCGGACTTCCCAACCGACGTCACCAACCTTGCCCGGGCCGTCACCAGCGGCGCGGGCACACCCTACGATCAGGCCTTGGCCCTACAGAACTACTTCCGCACGA
The DNA here is from genome assembly GCA_025359865.1 of Actinomycetes bacterium. Lineage (GTDB taxonomy): Bacteria > Actinomycetota > Acidimicrobiia > Acidimicrobiales > Ilumatobacteraceae > VFMC01. Next base: position 44,732 of record JANYDH010000014.1, read on the forward strand.
ACTTCACCTACGACCTCACCGTACAAAAGGGCCACAGCGAGGACGCGATCTTGAGCTTCCTGCGGATCAAACGCGGCTACTGCGAGCAGTTCTCCGCCACCTTTGCGGCGATGGCCCGCTCGATCGGGCTCCCCGCTCGCGTTGCCGTCGGCTTCACCCAAGGCCAACTCGAACCGGACGGAAAGTTCCACGTGCTCGGAAAGCATGCACACGCCTGGCCAGAGGTGTGGTTCGATGGGATCGGCTGGGTGCTGTTCGAACCAACGCCAGGACGCGGTGCCCCCGGCGCCGAAAGTTCCACCGGGGTAGCCCCGCAGCAGGACGAAACACCGGCCGGCAACGGCCAGGCCGGCGGTGCCGGCGAGCCTGCGCCGTCGACCACGATCGCCCGGGTGACTCCCACCACCGAACCGAACTTCGATGGCCGGCCCGCTGGCCAGGCCGCGCCAACGGTGCCGCCCAGGTCATCAAGCACATCGAAAACCTCAGGATCCGGCATTGGTCCTATCGGCTGGATCATGCTCGCACTGCTCGCACTCGGCGCGTGGATGGCAGCGATGCCCACCGTGATCGCTCGATTCACCCGTCGCGGATCCACCCCCAGCGAGCAGGTGATCGCCGCGTGGCACGGCACGGTCGGCTCGCTGATGCTTGCCGGTGCCCCCCCGCCGCTGGGTACGACGCCGCTCGAATACGCTGGCACGGTCGAGAGCCGTCTCGCGGTCGACTACCGCAGTTTGATCGAGTTGGCCAGGTTCGTCACCCGTGCTGTGTATGCACCCAACGGTGTCGGAGCGCCCGCAGCGCTCCGTGCCCAGGTGTTGCAAACCCACCTCCAACAGTCGAGCCGAGATATCACCCCATGGACCACTCGGCTGCGACTTCGTCTCGATCCACGTCTCGTCCGTCAACGCCTAGTCGGCGATCTGTACCGGTGAGGTCGATCAGACCGGTCAGTCTGACGAGTCGTGCTTGGCGGAGCCGGGCACGTTGCGCCGCATTGCGGCCACCTGACGCATTGCCTCGTCACCCAACACCCGCAGGTGCCGCTCACCGTAGGCCACCGCCGCAATCGCCCCGACGAACGCGGCGAAGGCAGCGAACGGGCTGACTGCCAAGAGCAGCACGCACAGCGCCAAGGACAAGATTCCACCGGCCACGGCAATGACCAATGACCGCCGCGAGGCTGTGGCTGCAGGCCGCAACTCGCGCACAAACCCGGGGTCGCGCTGAAGCTGCTCTTCAATTTGACGCAAGATGCGCTGTTCATGATCAGAGAGCGGCATGGGAACTCCTGTTGTACGCTTTCGTCCATCATCCCACGTTCGCGGTGGAGAGACAACGCGAGTGCGCGGATACCGCGATCAGGTTCGCAGATCGTGGTCGGGACCCCACTGCTGTGCTCCCTTGCGGGCGAGGCGCAATCCGGTGGCGGACAGCGCACTAGCGGGCCCGATCGAGGTCGACCCAAACCGGTCGCGGATCGCGTCGATCGCTCCGGCGGCCGACGTCCAGTCGGACGCAATCGGCGAAACACGCTCGGGCAGCGCAGCACCGGCGGCACCCGAATGTGCCAAGAGTTGATCGAAGGACAGTTGTTCGGTCGGTTCGGCGAAGTTGCTCACGCTCACTCCAACCAGACGAACGCCCAGATTCAGCGACACGCTGCGCAGTAGTGGCTCGACGATGCCGATGATCGCCTGCGCGGTGGCAACCGGGGCTGCGGCCGTATGCGACCTACTGACCAAGGTGAAGTCACTGAACTTCAACTTGAGCGTGACCGTTCTTGCTCCCGTGCCATGAGCGCGAAGCCGGCTGCTCACGGCGTCGGCCAACCGCACGACTTCGCGGTGCAGTTCATCGTGTGTCTGCCGATCGGCCGAGAACGTCTCTTCGTGCCCGATCGACTTGAGCACACGATCTGATTCGACAGGACGATCGTCGATTGCCCACGCAAGCTCGTGGAGGTGCTGACCATGGGCTCGGCCCACCACGGAGATCAACGACGGCAATCCGATCTGCGCGAGATCGCCGACCGTACGCACCCTGAGCTTGTCGAGCCGCTCCAGCGTGGACGGGCCAACTCCCGACAGCGCCTGTACCGGTAGCGGATGCAAGAACTGCAGTTCGCTGCCGGGGGTCACCAGTACCACCCCAGCTCCGGGCACGACGCTCATGTCGACAATTCGCGGTTTGGCCTGTTTCGAGGCCAACTTCGAGATGAATTTGTTGGTGGCCCCACCGACGCAACACTCGAGACCAAGTTCATCGTGGACCCGTGTGCGGATCCGCTGTGCGATCTCGGCTGCCGTGCCGAGACTGCGCAGCGCCCCGGTGATATCGAGGAAGGCCTCGTCCAAAGCGATTGGCTCGACGAACGGGGTGAACGCTTGGAAGATCTCATGGACCTCTGCGCTGACCCTGGCGTATAGCTCGTGATCGCCGGGCAAGAACACCGCCTGCGGGCACCGGCGGCGAGCGACAACCGAAGACAGCGCCGAATGCACCCCGTATCGGCGGGCCTCGTACGAGGCGGCCGCAATCACGCCGCGAGCTCCGGTGCCGCCGACCACGACTGGTTTACCGCGCAGCTCAGGCCGCGAACGCAGTTCCACGCTGACGTAGAAGGCATCCATGTCGACGTGTAGGACGGCACGAGAACCTTCGCTGCCGAGCACTCGCGCGCTGGTCACGACAACCGAACTGCGGTGTTGGTAGCCCGATCAGCACCGTCGAGCCGGAACCGGTAGAGCACGGTCTCGGTGATCGATGCCCCGCACCGGCCGTCCAGCCACTCGCCCACCGGCACATGGATCCACGGCGGGCTCGACGACATCATGGTGTCGATCTCGGGTCGCTCGACGCCACGCGCATGCTCGACGATGCCATCGGGATCCTCGATGACGAACTCACCGACCGCGTCGGCCTCCCACGCCTCGACCCGCAGCAGCCAGCCCAGCTCGGGCGCCTCGACTTCGACCCGGTACGCGAGACCGTGCCAACGGGCGATGGCCAGACCGGTCTCTTCGCGCACCTCTCGTGCCAAGCCCTCCAGTACCGACTCGCCGTGGTCGATGACCCCGCCGGGTGGAGTCCAGTCGAGCGACCCGTCGCGGCGGCGATTGGCGACCATCACCAGGCCGGTGCCGTGGCGAATGAGCGCCCCGCCCACCGTCCACGACCTCATCGGCGACCCCTCACGCACCCAGTCTGCCACACGAACGGCAGCCTGAGAACATCTGTTCGTGCGGTTTCGGGCAATCGTGCTCGAGCGAGCGCGGCTCAGCCGCCGAGGGCTCTCCGGCGGCGGCGGCCTCCAAAGTCAGCAAGCCACAACCTGACCACCAACCCGAACGCTTCACTGACAATCGATCCGCTGAACTTCGACTCACCCTCGGTACGGTCACGAAAGGTGATCGGAAACTCCACCACACGGCCCCCCAGGCGAACGATGCGATACATCATCTCGATCTGAAACCCGTAGCCCTCGGCAGTAACGGTGTCGAATCGCATCTTTTCGAGTGCACTGGTCGCGTACGCGCGATACCCGGCCGTCACATCGTTGACGGCAAGGCCCAGCACCCCGGCCGCATACCGATTCCCCCATCGCGACACCCATCGGCGGCGCCTCGGCCAGTCCAGTGTGATACCGCCAGGCACGTAGCGGCTGCCGACCGCCAGATCGGCGCCGTATTCGACGATCGCCACCAGCGCCGGCAACACATCCGGATCATGCGAGAGGTCGGCGTCCATCTGCACACAGATCTCGGCACCGCTGGAGATCGCATGGCGGAGCCCCGCACGGTAGGCGGCACCCAACCCGGCCTTGGTAGGGCGACGAAACACCTCGACCTGCCCCAGTTCTTTGCCGAGCTCTTCGGCCATGTCGGCGGTGCCGTCAGGGCTGGCATCGTCGACGACAAGCACCAGTGCCGTTGGGAGCACCCGGCGGATGGCCCGGATGAGCGTGTCGATGTTGGCCGCCTCGTTGTAGGTGGGCACCACCACCGTCGCACGCATGGACCGCGAGCCTACTGATCGCCCCGTAGATTGGCGTGGTGGCCCAGCCCGACGACGCTCCCCTTTCTGCTCTACCATCGCGCGGCGCGCGGCTCGCGGCCTTCGCCGCCATCATCGTCGGCGGGTTCGCAGGTGGACTGATCGGGTACACCCTCGTCCAACTGCAATGCAGCGGTGATTGCGCTGTACCACTCGGTCTCGGTGCGTTCTTCGGCGCGATCATTGCGGCCGGAGGGATGGCAGTCGTGGCGGTCCTCGTGCTTCGAGCACTGGGTGAATGGCGAGAGGTCGAGCAACGCGAACTCGACAAGCGCCAGGGGGCGGCGAACCGATGAACATCACCTTGCGCAATCTCGCCGCGAGCATTGCTCGCGAAGCCGGCGACATGGTCGCTGCCGGTCGCCGTGAGGGCAGACTGCTCGCCGACACCAAGTCGTCGCCGACCGACATGGTCACGCAGTTCGACCGGCAATCCGAGCTCCTCATCGTGGGGCGCCTCAGCGAACACCGACCCGATGATGCAGTGATCGGAGAAGAAGGCACCGACCACGTCGGCACATCGGGAATCCGGTGGCTCGTCGATCCCATCGATGGAACCACCAACTTCCTCTACGACCTGCCGGGCTACGCGGTGTCCATTGCGGCCGTCGACGCCGAGGGCACGATTGCCGGCGCGGTCTACGTGCCCAGCTCCGGCGAACTGTTCACCGCGGCCAGGGGCCACGGCGCACAGATGAACGGCCGCGACATCCACTGCGCCCTGGCAGCCGAGCTCGGCCATGCACTCGTGTCCACCGGGTTCAGCTACCAGCCCGAGCGACGCCGAACCCAGGCCGCACGCGTGGCCCGGCTGATTCCGTTCGTGCGCGACATCCGCCGGTTCGGTGCCGCCGCTGTCGACCTGTGCAATGTGGCATGCGGCCGGGTCGATGCGTATTTCGAGGAGTATCTCGGCCCGTGGGACCTTGCTGCCGGCGATCTCATCGCGCGCGAAGCAGGGTGCCGTACGGGTGACTTCAGCGGCGGTTCGGCCAGCACTGAACAGGTCATCGCCTGCGCGCCTGCACTGTTCGACTCGCTCGCTCAACTGATTCGTGAGTCATCGACACCTGCCCCCTGACCGTTTCCTGGCAGTATGTCCAGGTGGGAACTCGCATCTTGACTGTCGAAGACGACGAGCGCATCCGCTCTGCGGTAAAACTCGCTCTCGAGGACGAAGGGTGGATCGTCGACGAAGCGGGCAGTGGCGAGGAAGCCATCGAACTGTTCCAGCGATCCCCCGCCGATGTCGTGCTCATCGACATCATGCTGCCCGGCATCGACGGGTTCGACCTCTGCCGCAACCTTCGCCGCCACAGCGACGTACCGATTGTCATGGTCACGGCACGCAACGACACTCATGATGTGGTCGCCGGCCTCGAAGCAGGTGCCGACGACTACATGACCAAGCCGTTCGCCCCGAAAGAGCTGTCAGCCCGAATCCGGGCATTGCTCCGACGGAACCGCCCGCTGTCGAGCGGTCACGCCAAGCTCACGTTCGGCAACCTCGAACTTGTGCCAGATGAAGGAAAAGTGCTGCGCGATGGTATTGAGCTGCACCTCACCAAGACCGAGTTTCGGTTGCTGTGCGAACTTGCACAGAACCCTGGTCGGGTGTTCAGCCGAGAGAGTCTGCTCGACAAGGTTTGGGGCTACGACTACTTTGGCGATGGCCGTCTCGTCGACGTACACGTCAGGCGGTTGCGCACCAAGGTCGAAGCCGACCCAGCGAACCCGCGACATGTGGTCACGGTGCGCGGGTTGGGCTACCGCCTGCAGTCGTGACCGACGCGCTCGACGGGGCGCCTATCAAGCGACCGAGGTACCGACGGTTCATCGATGCGGTCGCCGAACGACGGCCGGGAAGGCTCGGACTACGTACCCGCATTCTCTTGATGTTCACGCTCGGTGCGCTCTTGCTGGCCGGCTTCTTGGCAGGGGCTGCGTACAGTTTCACACGGAGCAGCCTGGTCACCCAGCGCGACAAGAGCGCCGTCGCGGAAGCCGAGCGAAACGCATCGGTCGCCGAGGGCGAGTTGAGTGCCAACCCGACGTCGGCCCAGGCAGCCATCAACCGGCTCCGTTCACTCGGGGTGGAAAGTCCGGCGCTCAACTACCGGGGCGCATGGACAGTGGGGACTACCAAGTTCGGCCCCGATCAGATCCCCGAGCAGTTGTCCAACCATGTGATTGTCGACGCGGTCGCGTCGCGAATGATCACCGAGATCGGAGGACGGCCAGTACTGGTGGTCGGCATTCCGCTACCGAGTGTCGACGCAACATATTTCGAGTTCGTCAGCCTGACTCAGGTTGACGACACGTTGCGCAGCGTGGCGCTGTCGTTGCTGTTCGGTGCGATCATCACCACCATGTTCGGCGTGCTGATCGGATGGTTCGCAGCGAGCCGGGCGGTCCGCCCCCTTGCCGAAGCAGCTCTGGCGGCAAAGGCCATCGCCGGTGGACGCCTGGACACGCGACTCGAGCCCACCGACGATCACGATCTGCGTATGCTCGCCAACTCCTTCAACGACATGGCGTCGGCGTTGGAGACCCGCGTCGAGCGTGACGCCAGGTTCGCCAGCGACGTGAGCCACGAGCTCCGTTCGCCGTTGATGACACTGGCGGCAAGTGTCGAGGTGATGCTGGCTCGGCGCGACGACATGCCCGCACGGGCTCAAGTCGCGCTCGACCTTTTGGTCAGCGATGTCGCCCGGTTCCAGGGTCTAGTTGAAGACCTGCTCGAGATCTCGCGTTTCGATGCGGGCGCGATCCGCCTGCATCGCGAGGACCTGTTCGTGGCTGAACTCGTTCGTCAAGCGATCGCAGTGTGCAGTAAGCCCGATACCCCGGTCACCGTGACCGAGCGTGGCGAGCGAATGGTGATGCAGGGCGATCGCCGCCGACTGGCGCGTGTGATGGCCAACTTGATCGACAACGCCAGACTCCACGGCGGTGGCACTCCCATAGTCCTCGTATCTGAGGCAGAAGGCGATGGCGAGCCGCTTGGTCATGTCTGGATCGCGGTCCAAGACGACGGTCCAGGCGTGCCGACCGAAGAACGAGTGTTGGTGTTCGAGCGATTTGCACGCGGCGGTGTCGCCGGTCGCCGAAGCGCTACCGACGGGGCCGGCCTCGGACTTGCCCTCGTCGACGAGCATGTCCGCATGCACGGAGGCAGGGTCTGGGTCGAAGACCGAGTCGACGAACTGCCGGGAGCACGGTTCGTCATCGAGTTGCCGGCAGAGGAGGTTTGACCGTGCGATTCGTTCCTAGCAGGTTGGTCGCCGTCAGCGGCGCGGTAGCTGCCACGTTGGCGCTCGCCGCCTGCTCCATCGGGACCGATCAATCCCCGCGTGATATTGATCGCGGTGCACGCAACGATCAGGTTCCGTTCACACCGGCCGCCGGAGCTGCCGCCACGGGTTCGGGACGAGTGTTCCTCCTGGCACCCGATGTGCCGGGCCTTCCTACTCGGCTACACGCCGTGGCCCGAGACGTACCCGACGACCCAACCGAGGTGATCCAGGCACTCTTTGCTGGCCCGAACACCGCCGAGTCGTCCGACCAGTACCGCACCGCTCTACCCGCAGGCGTCAGGGTCCTCGATGTCGGACTGCGGGCCGGTGGCGTGCTCTTTGTCGACATCTCCGAAGAGATTCGGGCGTTGTCCGGCGATGTGTTGATCGCAGCCATTGCCCAGCTCTTGTACACCGCATCGACCCTGAACGGTGTCGAGTCGGTGTCGATCACCATCAACGGTGACCCGGCGCAATGGCCGGCCGCCAACGGTGAGCTGCAATCGGCACCGCTCACGGTGTACGACTACCCCGGCTGGGACAGCAGCAGTCAACCCGCGTTCCCGGGCACGCCACCTCTGCCATGACCGTCGCCTGACCGTCTGCCGGGTGCCGTTCGGTCAACTGCATGCCCCGCGTCAGCCGAAGAACACCGACGCCACATCGCGATACAGGTGTAAGTCGACCGGTCGCGTGCGACCGACCGTCTCGGCCAACGGTGCCAGGACAATGTCGTTGCCGCGCAGAACCGTCATCTGGCCCCATGCACGTGCGTGTACGGCGTCGATCGCCTCGACCCCGTACCGGGTCGAGAGCACTCGGTCGTACGCAGTCGGCGTCCCGCCGCGCTGGATGTGCCCGAGGAGCACGACCCGCGACTCGAAGCCGGTCCGCGCTTCGATCGCATGCGCCACGGTCTCGGCGATGCCGCCCAGGCGCACATGTCCGAACTTGTCGTAGATCTTCTCGCTCGGTGGCAGCGTGCCGCTGGCAGGTTCTGCTCCTTCGGCAACCACCACGATCGAGGCGTACCGTCCGCGGCCATGGCGCTGTTTCAGAATCGAGCACACTTCGTCGATATCGAACGGTTGCTCCGGGATGAGAATCACGGTCGCGCCGCCAGCGATACCGGCGTGGGTGGCGATCCACCCAGCGTGACGACCCATTACCTCGACTACCATCACGCGGTCGTGACTTTCAGCCGTCGTATGCAAACGATCGATCGCATCGGTGGCGATCTGTACGGCGGTGTTGAACCCGAACGTCACATCGGTGCCGACCACATCGTTGTCGATCGTCTTGGGCACACCGACGATTGGGAGTCCAAACTCGGCATGCAACTGACACGCCACGCTCAGCGAACCGTTGCCGCCGATCACGATCAGCGCATCGAGTTCGAGTTCACTGAAGGCGTCGATCACCTGACGCGGGCCATCGGCGTGATCATACGGGCTGCCGCGCCGGGTGCCGAGCAAGGTTCCGCCCTTAGGCAACATGCCACGTAGCGACGACACATCGAGGTGGATGTAGCGGCGCTCGCGGACCCCGTCCCACGCGTCGAGAAATCCGATCAATTGATCGCCGTAGGCAACCTCGCCTTTGCGCACCACCGCCCGAATTGCGGCGTTGAGCCCAGGACAGTCGCCGCCACCGGTGAGAATCCCAACACGCACACGAACCAACGCTACCGGGAAAAAAGGTGCCGAGCGGGCACCGAGGTGCTAGGAAACAGACCATGGCATGGGAATCGACTCGACTTATCCCGTGGCGACGCCTGCTGCGCGACTGGCTCATCTATGCCGCGATCATGTCAATCGTGTTCACCATCTTCTACCGCGACCGTCTCTCTGCCGGTCCGTTCATCGGGTTGTTGTCGAGTGGACCGCTGTTCATCGGCATCGGTGCCGTCCTGGCGAAGTTCGGCTACAAACGAAAGACCCTGAAAGACCTCCGCGCCGAGACCGCCGTCCGCGAGCAAGCCAAGGCTGCCGACATGCAGTCCGGTGTCGCCACCAGGTCAGGCAGGGCGCGTCCGGCGCCGACCAGTCGTACGTCGACCGGACCGAGCCAACGACCGAACAACCACCGGCCGAAGAACAACCGCCCCGGTAAGGGGCACCGCTGATGAAGGCCGTCATCGCGATCGACGCCGGCACCACTGGCGTGCGCAGCCGCGTCGTGTTCTCGGGTAGCCCATCATTCTCGTCCTACGTCGAGTTCACGCAGCACTTCCCCGAACCGGGTTGGGTCGAGCACGACGCAACCGAAATCTGGGCGTGCGTGAAGCACACTTTTCTCGATGTCCTCAGTCGCCTACCGAACGGCGCCGACGACGTCGCTGCCATCGGCATCACGAACCAGCGTGAGACGGTCGTGGCTTGGAACCGACGCACGGGTGTCCCATATGGACCGGCGATCGTGTGGCAAGACCGGCGCACGTCCGCCCGATGCGCCGAACTCGCCGCAGCCGGTGCGCTCGATCTGGTGCGTGCAACAACGGGCCTGGTGCTCGATCCGTACTTCTCCGGAACCAAGTTCGAATGGCTCCTCCGCAACCGTGACATACCGGTCGACGACGAACTCGCTCTCGGCACCATCGACTCGTGGATTTTGTGGAACCTCACCGGTGGCGAGGTGCACGCCACAGATCCGTCCAATGCCAGCCGCACGATGCTGTTCGATATCCGGTCCCTCGAATGGTCGCCCGAACTCTGCGATCTCCTCCACGTTCCAATGTCTGCGCTGCCGGTGGTTCGGCCGTCCAGCGGGCGGTTTGGGGTCACCTCAGAGCGCTGCGGGCTTCCCGGTGGGCTACCGATCTCGGGCGTTGCTGGCGACCAGCAGGCCGCCCTGTTCGGTCAGGCGTGCTTCACCCCGGGGATGGCCAAGAACACCTACGGCACAGGCAGTTTCGTGCTCCTCAACGTCGGCCCGCACTGTCCGCCACCCTCTGCGGGGATGCTCACCACGATCGCCTGGACGCTCGCTGACGGCACCATTGCGTATGCACTCGAAGGTGCCATCTTTGTCACTGGCGCGGCAATCCAGTGGCTGCGTGACGGTCTCGACATCATCGACAGCGCTGCCGAGGTCGGCCCGCTGGCCGACAGCGTTGCCGACACCGGCGGGGTGTATCTCGTTCCGGCGTTCACCGGGCTCGGGAGCCCCTGGTGGGACCCATATGCCCGCGGCACGCTGGTGGGCATCACCCGCGGCACCAACCGCGCCCACATCACTCGCGCTACGGTCGAGGCGATGGCGTACCAGACGCGAGACGCTGTTGAGGCGATGACCGCTGCTTCAGGTACAGCGCTCAGCGATCTGCGCGTCGACGGCGGGGCCTCGGTGATGAACGTGTTGCTCCAGTTCCAGGCCGACCAGCTCGGTGTCACCGTACGACGACCGAAGGATCAAGAGACGACGGCGCTCGGCGCGGCCTTCTTGGCTGGTCTCGCCGAGGGAGTATGGCCGTCGCTCGATGCCATCACCGCGCGATGGGAACTCGATGCCGAGTTCCTGCCCGGCCAAGGCGACACCAAGATCATCGCCGACCTGTTGCACGCGCAGTGGATCAACGCGGTAAGCCGCTCACGACACTGGGCCCACGACTGACCCGCTCGGCGCGAGGATTGCTCGGCGCATCACCTCAGGCCACCAGCGCATCAAGCCACCAGCGCATCAGCAATTCTGCCGAGCAAGCTCACCTGTTGGCGTTCGCGTGCCAGGAACGGCCGACCGCTGCGGCCGATTGCGATGCTGATGTCGTGACGTGCAAGTCGCGACCATGCCAGGTCTCCCGGTGCACCAGCGGCCTGTTCGGCCTCACCGAGATGGCTGCTCCCGGCGAGGAATGCCCCGACCCACACCGGATCAGGCGCGGACCCGACGCTGACAATGGCATGGCGATGATCAACTCCGATCGCCATTGCCCACTCACCGTCGACCAGGTCGATCAGTTCGTGACACAACAACTCCAGTCGGTCGCATCGGTCGGCCTCAACCAAGTGCGCCGCAACGATCAGCGCGACCGTGCCTGCACCCGGTCGATCGGTTGCGACGGGACGAACGTCTTGCACAGCCACACCATCGACCTGCATGATCTCGGCGACCAACAGATCGATCGTCCCACCATCGGGCACGCTGACCACCAACTCATCGACGGCCAACCCGCTGTCACGTTCCAAAATATCGATCCCGACCACATCGCCACCCATCGCCCCGATTCGACTCGCTACCTGACCGAGCGCACCGGGCAGGTCCGGTAACCACACGCGTACGACATAGTTCTGCACCACGGCCACGGTACCCCCGTGCCGGGCGACGCTGTCACTGCCAGATCACGGCCAGATCACGGCCAGATCACGGGCGTGTGAACGTGTCAACCGATGTCGACCTCACGTTCTCATCACGAAGAGAAGCGCACGTGCCGTTCATTTCGTGAAGAGATGAACTCATCGGCCGACCCAACTTCGGCCCGCGAGGGTCAGCCCAGCTTGATGAGTCCGTGCTTGAGATTGCGGATGCCCTGCGCGATGCGATGCTCGTTCTCGATCAACGCGAACCTGGCGAAGCCCTCGCCGCCGGGGCCGAATCCGACACCGGGCGAGAGAGCGACGTCGCACTCTTTAACCACGTGCGAGCAGAACTCGACCGAACTCATGTCCGCATATGCATCGGGGATCGGTGCCCACACGAACATCGACCCCTTCGGCTTCGGCACATCCCAACCGATGCGACCGAGCCCATCGACGAGCGCATCTCGGCGGCTTTGGTACATGGCACACAGTTCGGCCGGGTAATCGGAGGCCTCGTTCATCGTGACCGTTGCAGCGATCTGGATCGGCTGAAACACGCCGTAATCGAGATAGCTCTTCAACTTCACCAATGCCTGCACGACCTCACGGTTACCCACCAAGAACGCGCACCGCCAGCCAGCCATCGAGAAGCTCTTCGTCATCGAATACAACTCCACTGCGCAGTCCTTGGCGCCTTCGGCCTGCAAAATACTGGGCGGTTTGTAGCCGTCGAAACCCATATCGGCGTACGCAAAGTCGTGAACGACGATCATCTCGCGCTCGCGACAGAAATCGACAACACGTTGCATGAAATCGAGGTCGACGACGGCACCGGTGGGGTTGTGCGGAAACGAGATGACGAGAACCCGGGGCTTGGGCCAGCCAACGTCGTAGGCAGTGGTGAGACTGTCGAAGAAGTCGCCCGTGAAATCCCCCTGCACTCGCGGATCGGCCAGGTGGCGCATCGGCACCTGGCGGAGGTCGGCACCTGCGAACAGCGGTCCGTAGATGTGGATCGGGTAGCTGGGGCTCGGCACGATCGCCGCGTCACCTCGGTCTAGCAGCACCCACATCAGGTGGCTGAACCCCTCCTTCGACCCGATCGTGTTGGTGATCTCCAACTCGGTATCCAACTGCACGCCCCAGTTGCGTTCGTAGAGGGCGGCGACTGCCTCACGAAGTTTGGGCAACCCGCGACTGAGCGAATACCGATGATTGCGGGCGAGGTGAGCCGCTTCGGCAAGCTTTTCTACCGCAATCTCGGGCGACGGCAGATCAGGGTTGCCAAAGCCGAGGTCGATCACGTCCTTGCCCGCTCGCCGTGCCTCGATCTTCAAGTTGTTGATGATCGTGAAGACGTACGGCGGCAAGTTGGTGATGCGTCTGAAGTCCATAGCGACGAGACGCTAGTGGGCGCGCTCATCCGTCGAGGACCAGATTGTCATACGCGTTACCACCACTGCACATGGAGCTTGTGTCGACGATGTGCCACCATGCATGGCATGTCGAACCCACTTCCCGACGGATGCATCCACGTCGTCATCGAGATTCCCCGTGGTAGCCGTAACAAGTACGAGATCGATCACGAAACCGGCCGGGTGTTCCTCGACCGACGCCTGTTCACCGCGACTACCTATCCGGCTGACTACGGCTACATCCCCGACACCCTCGGCGGTGATGGCGATCCGCTCGATGCACTCGTGCTGTTGGAAGATCCTGTGTATCCGGGCGTATGGGTCCAGGCCCGCCCGCTCGGGGTGCTCTACATGCACGACGAAGCAGGAGAAGATGCCAAAATCATCTGCGTACCCCCGCGCGAACCACGCTGGGCGGGGGTTCAAGATCTAGCCGACCTGACCCCACAACTCGTCGAGGAGATCCAGCACTTCTTCGAGGTCTACAAGGCGCTCGAGCCGGGCAAATCCTCCTCCACGGCAGGGCTGGCAGGACGCGACGCAGCTTGGCGGGAAATCGAGCTAGCCCGCGCCCACTTTCGACCAGTGTGAGCGATTACTCCTTGTTCTCGATCGTCAACAACGCGGCCCCCACAGCGCCCGCGTGCGGACCGAGTTCGGCAAAGCGCAACAACGGGAGCGGGCGTAGATCGGTGGCGAAGATGCGACGAACGAACGACTGCTGGATAGCGTCGAGAAAGACGTCGGCATCGCCCGACAGCCCCCCGGACATCACGATCATCGCAGGGTCGTATAGGTTTGTGAGGTTGACCAAGCCGAGCGCGACCCAACCGGCATAGGTGTCGACAACCGCGCAAGCCTCACTGTCGCCGAAGCGTGCCGCCACAGTGATGTGCTCGCCGTGAATCGCTTCGACGCTGCCGACCTGGTCGAGGATCGCATCGAGCAATCCATCGGATGCCGCCCGACGCGCATGCTGAGCCAAACCGTTTCCAGAGGCGTAACGTTCCCAACAACCGCGTTGCCCGCAGAGACACGAGATGCCGTCCGGGTCGACGATCATGTGCCCGAACTCACCGGCGAAACCGTTGGCGCCTCGTTGCAGCTTGCCCCCCGACACGAAACCGCCGCCGATGCCGGTGCCGAGTCCGACTAGCAGCAGGTCGTCACTACCTCGACCGGCGCCCAGTCTCCATTCGCCCAGGCACGCAACGGTGTTGTCGTTGTCGACGATCACCTTCAACCCCGTTGCTTGTTCCAACTGCTGCCGCAGCGGGAGCATTCGGACCGAGGTGATGTTGGGAGCGGCAAGCAACACTCCGTCACGGTTGACGAGACCCGGAACGGCCACACCGATGGTGTCGTCGGCACCGAGTTCATCGGCGATCTTGGCCAACGTTGCGATCAGTTGGTCAGGGTTGTTCGGAGTGGGCACACGCACGGCCGCAAGTTGTTCGCCAGTCGTCGCTAGAGCAACACCGAGACACTTGGTGCCGCCGACGTCGATGCCGACCAGCCTGCCGGTCATGCCTCGGCTCGTACCTTGAGTTCTCGGACCGTGTTCAGGATTCGCACTTCGGCACGGCGTTTCACGAAGCCGGGCAATGGCACGACCAACTCGATCGTGAGGTCGTAGCGCACGTGCGTACCACCGTCGGGCGTGGACGAGAACGTGTAGGCACCATCGATGGTCCGCATGATGTCACCTCGGATCATCCGCCATGCCAGTACCTGTGGAGCGCGCGAGTAATCGTAACCAAGGGTGTAATGCGTACTGCGACCGAGCGCTGATGCGCGGAACTCGACCTCGACGGCTCGGCCTTGCTCGTCGCGAGTTCGGACCACCACATCCTTCACGTCTCTTGCCCAATGCGGGTACTGCTCGAAGTCGACAGCGATGATCCAGACGTGCTCTGGAGATGCTGCGATGGTGGTGGTCTGGAAGGCCTGTTCTGCCATGGTCATCAGTTCTAGTCGATAGAGCGGTTGGAAGGTTGGACAGTGCGGTCGAGACGTGGTCCGAAGGTGCCATGACGGGCCGCCCAGATACCGTTGATCCCAATGCCGAACATCGGTACGAGAATACCGAACGCCAACGCGTTGACCTGGTTCTTCCCAAGACCACGAGCACCGATGATTGCTCCGGCGAACGCAACCAGCACCTGCATACCGAGTAGCACCGACATCAACCGCTTGACTCTGACCGGCGCTGTGCGACCGGTCAGCAGAAACAAATTGGCGACACCAATTTCGAGCGTCCGAGACCGTTCGAGTGCAGCGATGTAGGCCCAGAGGCCACCGGCTGCACCAATCGCGAACAGGGTCATCGACACCGCCCCGACAACGATCTGCATGGGCCGCTCGTCGGCGAACGACACACCAAGCACGATCACAGCACAAAAAACGACCGTGGCCACCAGATCGAAACGAACCCACCCTTGGCCTGGTACCGCTGTGCCATTCATACAAAACCCATCATGGCAGCACGCCGAGACAACGGCCCAGCCTGGCCGCAAGCACATCGTAGGAGAAGTCGGCGACTGCGCGAACACGTGCCGCCTTGCCCATCTGAGTCCGACGCGCGGGATCATCGAGTAGCGCCTCGAAGGCCGCGACCACTTCTTCGAGTTGGTCTGGGTGGCGAACGATGATGCCCGTCTCGCCATCTGCGACCGCCTCGGCGGCACCGCCGCTATCGCCGGCAATCTGCGGCACGCCACAGGCGGCGGCCTCGACGAACACGATTCCGAAGCCTTCTTGCTCGAGCCCGCCCCACCGGTTGCGGCACAGCATCGTGTACACATCGGCACAGCCATACAGGCGGGGAAGATCATCATTCGAGATTCGGCCGAGAAACCTGACGGGTGCGTGCAGTTCGGCGGCAAGGGTTCGTAGTCGGGCTTCGTCACGCCCGCCGCCGGCGATGGCGAGCACCAACTTGGGGTGCCGGTGGCGCAGGACGGCCGCCGCTCGGATAGCCATGTCGAACCCCTTGCGGGTGACGAGCCGGCTGATGCTGACAACCAGTTCGGCATCGTCGGCAAAACCGAACTGCCTGCGTGCCGATAGCCGGTCAGCTGTATCGAATGGGTGGAATCGTAAGACATCGACGCCGGGAGGCACGATGGTCACGGGTAAGGGGCATCCCGCTGCATGCTCGGCCTCGGCCGCTGGATACCCGCCTGCGGCCACCACATGGCGCGCACCTCGCAACACGCGGCCCAGAGCCTGTTTCGACCCTGGCAACCGCCCGGGCACCGTCACCTCGGCGCCATGCAGTACCAGGTCGTACGGCAATTGCAGGAACGGCCCGACCAGACCCAAAGGCAGCGCTGGATCGAGTACCACGAAGTCGGCACCGAACTGGCGTGCCAATGCATCGATTCGGCGAACCATCCACGGATGCGGCAACAATACGGGCTCGCGCGTGCGTTCGACCCTGAACGGTTGTTCGGCGTCGAACGCCGCTGCCCCGTCGTACGGGCTGGTGAGCACGGCAAACGAATCGGGCGGCAAACGCCGCCACCATTCCCACAACAGCGACTGGATTCCGCCGATCTTTGGCGGAAAATCGTTCGTGACGAGCAAGTGTTTCATGGTCGTGGCGCGGTGTTGGCCGTCAGCTCGGCCTGGACGAGTGGATCTGGGTCGTCAACTGGGAGCAGTGCGTGGAGACCAAGCCGACGTGCGGCCCACACGGCATGTCCGCGAAGGATCGGATCATGGTGGGCAAGGTACAGGGCCAAGATGCTTGCCGCCAGCGGATCGGCTGGATCGGCACGATTGCCCAGTACTACTAACGCATTGCGACGTACCCACCGCGGGTCACGGTCGGTGACGTACCATTCGCCGCACGTGGCCATGACCTCCTCGTCGCTACCCGTCAGCAGCTGCACCACGTCGACAACGGCACGTTGGGGTTCGGTACTGGGACGCCGCAACCGCTCACCGAGTCGCACTGTGGGCGGACATACCTCTTGGCAGTCGTCGCAACCGTAGATTCGGTCGCCGAGAGCCTCACGGAACCGAGTGTCGAACACGCCGGGCTTTTGCAGCAGCCACGAAAGACACCGGCCAGCGTCGACCACACCCGGTTCGATGATCGCGCCGGTCGGGCAACCGTCGAGGCATCGTCGGCACGTTCCGCATCCATCGGGTACCACCTGGGTGGACTCGGGCAGCGGCGCCGTGGTGACGACGCTGCCGAGGACGAAGAAACTGCCGGCACCGGCAACAAGGAGGTTGGCGTTCTTGCCGAACCATCCGATACCGGCTCGATATGCGATCTCGCGATCGACCATCGAGTTGTCGTCGGCGAACGCAACCGCCCGCCACCCGTCGCGTCGGAGTTGGCCGGCGACTGCACGCAGCCCCAGCCGCAGCGCTTTGTAGTGATCGATCCACGCGTAACGCGCCACACGCCCGACGAGCGCACCCTGTGGTTGACGACGGGCGTCATGGTCGCCATCAGCGCCACCATCAAGCAGGTAGGGCATCGCACCGACAAGCACCGACCGAGCGCCAGCCACCGCCAGGGTCGGGTCAGTGGATCTCACCGGATTGCGGTACGTGAACTGCATGCCACTGTGTAACCCGGCTTGGCGGCGACGGAACAACTCGTCACGGGCCCGCTGCATCACCTGGGCTGATGCCACGCCGACATGGGTGATGCCACAGCCAGCAGCTATGTCCTGCAACAACCGTACGTACCCTTCGGGGACGGTGTCAGGAGGTGGTTCAGATCGCCTCACGGTGTCGCAACGCCGGGACAAGACCTGCCGCCACGAGCAACCGAACCGCCCGTTGCTCGGCGATGTCGAACACGACCGCCTCGTGGGGATGGTGACCGTAGAGGGCGGTGACCATGCAGTCGTCGCAACATTCGGTGGCACGCATGACACATGTGCTGCAGTTGATGATCAGAATCGGAGTTTTCATCATGAATCGAATCATCGCAAAAGGGTGTTACAACCATGATGTGATCACCGTCGACCTGCCCGGGATGAGTCATCTCCGAGCCAGCTCCAACCACTGTTCGCTACTCATCATGTTCGCACCAAGGCTACGAACGTCGACCGCTATGGCCTGGTCGTTGGTGACGACTACCACCTGTACTGCTGCCGCAAGTGATGCAACTTCGGCACGCAAGACATCGTCGGCCTCGACACCCTCCAGCGAGAACTGCACACGAACGAGACGCCGTCCCGGTGTATTCGCTCCGGGCACAGACGCTCCATCGAACACGACAGCGATGCTCGTACCAAAGCGACGAGCAACATCTTCAGCGGCCTCGATACATCGCTCGCGTTGGGCCTCCAACCCGAGACGGGGCCACCCGAGCTTGGCGACGTTGTAACCGTCCACCAGAACCAGCACACCGGGCACCCGCACGAGGTACTCAGAAGCGGCTGACGAGCTGCCATAGATACCACCCGGAAGCGCTATCGGTCGTCGGGCGGCGGTTGCCGAACGTGACGATCCTGGGCGGCGCTTCGAGCCGTCAGGCGCACCTTGGGCCGCTCTTTGCGCCGCTCCTTGCGCCGCTTCTGTCACCGAACGTGCCGCAGGTTCGAGTAGCACCAACTGCGCTGAGATGCGGGCGAGTGCCTGCTGCAACGCCCGCACAACGACGATCTGCTCGTCGAGATCGGATGCGACTCGGGTTGCGCCGGCCAGCACGATTTCGTCCGCGCCATCAGACGCAGTCCGTCCGGCACGCTGAGCAAGCACTTCATCGCGCACCTGCTCGGCCTGCACGGTTCGTCGCTGCGCATCGGCGGCTTCTGTCCGAGCCCGCTCGGCTCGCTCGGTTGCGGCCGCCAACCGGTCGCCCGCATGGCGCGCCTCGACGCGAGCGTCGACCAGTTCAGCATCGAGCGTCGCCACTCGAGCGACGAGTTCGTCAACAGCCTTGGTCCGACTGCCGACGTCGAGAGCCAATCGCTCGACTTCAGCACGCAATGCAGCGATCTCGGCGACCGATCGCGCGGCAAACTGCTCGGCCGCTTCGCGTCGCTTTTCGGATCGACGTAGGGCGGTCGCGATGTCGACCGACGTATCGGTGACGGCGAGTTCCAGTAACCGTTGGCACCATCCGTCAGGCCGAGTCAGCCACAAGAACCCGGGTTCGTCGAGTAGCTCCATGGTGGCCGCCGCAGCCAGCCCACGACGGAACGAACTGCTGGCCTCGACAATCCTCCTGACGTCGGCAATCGCTTTCGGTGGCAACTTCTGGAATCGAAGAAAAGGCTTGAGTTCGCTGGGAACGGCGAGCGGTGGCTTCAAACGCTGGCCTGCGGCAGCAACGATCACCGCAAACTCCATCGCCGACGACACGAGATGGTCGGTGATGTCACCTTGGTCTGGCGCGCGCTCATCCTGCTCGTCGACCATGTAACGAGCTTACGGTCACTGGACGACAGCACCCTGGCGATCGACCTGCAACACCTTGGTATGGCCATCGCCCGCCATCGCGTCGTCCAAGGCGATGGCCAGATCGTCGGCACCATCGGGCGCACACAGCATCGCCACCGTTGGACCGCTGCCTGACAACCATGCGGCCCAGGCTCCTAGGTCGAAGGCGGCCGCGAGAGCTGCTGCGCTGGGACCAGCCTTCACCAGCCGTCGATCTTGATGCAAGCGGTCCTGGCATGCACTAGCCAGCGCACCGATGTCGCCAGATGCAAGCGCCGCGACCAGCACAGCGGTACGTCCGACGTTGAAGACAGCGTCATCGAATGACACCGTCTGGTCGAGCGACTGACGCGACTCGTCGGTAGAGGTGGCGAACGAGGGAATCCAGACAACAACAGCCGGGTCGAGACCGAGTGGGATCGACACCACGTGCCCACCGGCGACAGCGACTGCGCCGCCGAACAACGACGCCGCCGCATTGTCGGCATGCCCTTCCAGTTCGGCGACGAGCGACAACACCTCATGGCGGTGACGAACCCAACCCTCGGGGTCGTCGGGATATCGCGTTGCGTACGCCAATACGGCCCCGCCGACGCGCACGGCGCCACTGAAGCCGAGCCCACGACCCGAAGGGATCGGGCACCGTGCCCACAACGTTCCGGCGCCACCGCACCGACGGAATGCGACAGAGGCCGGATGATGCGCGTCAATCAACCGTGCGCGCTCGAGGAGTGGCACCCGATCGTCGTGCACGCCGAACTCCGCATACAGCGACAGCGCGAGCCCGAGCGCGTCGAACCCGGGCCCCAGATTTGCCGACGACGCCGGTACCCGTACGAACACTCGACGCGCCCCGCCGCTACTCAGGACCCGGCCACTGCCGAGACCGCTGCCGCTTGTGCCTGTGATTCGCTGACCAATCGGTCGAGCACGGCGGCCGCTGAACCCGAGTCGATCGACTCGGTGGCGAGCTCGATACCTTCTTCGAGTGTGACCGCCCGGTCCGCGACTACCAGCGCCGCGCCCGCGTTGAGCACGACGATGTTGCGATGTGCCCCGTGCTGACCGCTGAGTACGCGTCGAACCGCTTCGGCGTTCACCTCTGGGGTGCCGCCGAGCAGTTCATCGGGAATCGCCGGTGCGAGACCTAGCTCGACTGGATCGACAGTGAACGATCGGACATGGTCATCTTCCAGGGTCAGCACTGTCGATGTCCCGGTGGTGCTCAGTTCGTCGAGGCCGTTGCCATGCACGACCCACGCCTTGATCGACCCGTGAATCCGCAGTGACGCAAGCATCCGTTCGGCGACCGCCGGGTTGGCAACACCGATCAGCTGGCGCCTGACCCGACCCGGGTTCGCCATCGGCCCGAGCAGATTAAAAACAGTAGGAATGCCAATCTCTCGGCGTGCCGGTGCTGCAAAGCGAAACGCCGGATGAAAGCTTGTAGCCAGACAGAACCCGATCCCGGCACGTTCGACACACCTCAGAACTCCCTCGGCAGACAAAGCGACCGCCACACCGAGTTCTTCGAGCACATCGGCGGCACCGCATTTGGACGACGCGGCCCTGGCCCCATGCTTACAGACAGGAACCCCGGCCCCGGCGGTGACGATTGCCGCCATCGTGCTGACGTTGATGGAATGGCTCCGGTCGCCACCGGTACCGACAATGTCGACCGACGTGTCCCGCAGCATTTCAGACAGCGGTACCAAGGTGGCTGCGGCCAGCACCGCATCGAGCAGGCCGGACAACTCCTCAGGTGTTTCACCCTTGGCCCGCAAGGCGACCACGAAGCCGATCAACTGCGCCGGGGTAGCCTCGCCTGCCAGAATGGTGGTCATCGCAGCGCGTGCCTGTGACGCAGTGAGGTCACGGCGGTCGAGTAATTCCGTCAACAGCGACGGCCAGCCACCATGTTCATCGAGTTCGCTCATCAGCCCGACGCTACTGCTGCGCCGCAGCAGAGCTTCAACGGCGAGGGTCGGCAGCGGTGTTTCGAGTGGCCGCCGAACACCGTTCCTCGGCACGAACACCGACCAATTCAGGCCGTACGGCGACGAAGGCGGACGATTCGGCGCCGCTCACGCTCGGTCGCCCCGCCCCAGACCCCCTGCTTCTCATGCGAATTGAGAGCGAACTCCAAACACGCCACACGAACTCCGCAGGACTGGCACACCGCTTTGGCGTTCTCGGCCTCGACCTCGGTATCCGGATAGAAGATGCCCGGCTCAAGCCCCCGACAGGCCCCTAGTTTTCGCCACAATATCTGTTTGACCACCACGATCATGATCCCCTGTTGATGAACTCGAGCGACCCCCGTCGCTCACCAACCGAAATCTAGACTCACCGACGGGCGTTTGGAAAGGGGCAACCCCGAGATTTCACGCGCTGTTGATCAAGCCTCGAGATCGCGGCGCAACTCCTCGAGGGTGCTGGCCGACAGATCGCTCGCTTCTCGATACATGGGATGATCAATCGCCAGCACTACGTCGCCGCTGAATGATTTGATCTGCGCCGGGGTCAAAGCAAACTCGAGATAGTGCACAGCAGACGTGACGTGCTCACGTGTCAACTGCGACTCGTGCCGCTGATCGGTGCTGGCGCGAATCTCCTGCCCATCGGAAAGACGAAGCACCACGTGATGCTGCACATCGACCAGTTTCGACAGCCATTCGCGCATCTGATCATCCGAAGTGAGCTCGATGAACAGCGTGGCCCGCAGCTGACCAAGCTCAGGGATCATCGGGTTGTAGGTGTCGAGTTCGTCTTGAATTGCAGCGTCGGTGGCGAGATTCTCGGCCCGCGACATCTCCTGGATCTGAAACCGAATGGTGTCACGGTTCTCGAACAACACCGTGATGATGGTGCCGAGCGCGACCCGCCGCCGACGTTTCAGCTCGCTGACACGAGCTCGAAATTCGGAGCGCTCGCGTTCGTATGCGCGCACATCCGAAATGTCAGCGAGGGTGAGCTTGCGCGAGGCGATGGCGTTCATCAGGTCACGAATCTTCTGGCTTGATTCCGTAGGCACGTGCGACGAGTTGCAGCGGATGCATGGGAAGGGTTCCCGTCTGTTCGGCTATTGCCGTATTCGCGAGATGACAATCGCCAGCCACCACATCACCGTCGGCACGTCTGATCTCGTCGGCCAACTTGCCGGCAATCGGCACCGAAATTCCGACGTTCTCAGCACGTAGGCCCCACATCCCGTCGACTCCGCTGCACTGTTGTACAAGTTTCACCTTGGCACCGGTGAGCTTGATGAGATCTCGACTTTTCAGGCCGATGTTCTGAGCTTTCAAATGGCATGGCGTGTGGTAGGTGACGGTGGTCGGAATCTCGCCCACGAAGTCCATGTCGAGCGATGTGCCCTCGGTCTTGTGGATTCTCATCAGGTACTCCGAGGCGTCGAAGGTGTGCTCTGCGACCAACTCGGCGTCGACTCCGCCGACGTAGTCGATGTAGTCCTTCTTCAAGATGTAGCCGCATGTCGGTTGGGGAACCACGATGTCGTTCCCACGACGAACCGAGGCAGCCAGCGCCGAGACGTTTTTGGCGGCGATCTTGGTGAACTGATCGATGTCGCCACTGTGCAGAAATGGCGCCCCGCAGCAACTCGCGCCATCAGACAGCGAACATTCGATGCCATTGCGTTCGTAGACCTTGACCAGATCGTGGCCGATAGCGGGGTTCTGATACTCGACGAGGCATGTGGGGAAGATCGCGACCTTGCCCTGCCGATTCTTGATGCGCAGCTTTGGCCGCGCATTGAACCACGTACTGAACCGCTGGCGGGCGTACGGAGGCAGGAGGCGAACGCTCGACACACCGGTGATCTTTTCGATGGTCTTGCGAACGAACGATCCCGGCGCCGCCGCCACGACCTTGTTGGCAAGCGGCGCAGTAGCCGTTGCGAGCTTGCCCATGAGATCGGTGCGGCCCATGATGTTGGTCGTGACCCGGTCGCGGATGCTGACCTGCTTGGTTTCATGTCGCATCGCGTCGGCGCGGAGCATGAGCCGAGGAAAGTCGAGCGCCCACTCATGGATGGCTGGAATGTACGGGCAATTGACGTAACACAACTTGCACTGGAAGCACTCGTCGGTCACCTGATCTTGCTGTGCCGGAGTGAGCCTGCCTGCATCTTGGTCGTCGTGACGATCGATGAACTCGAAGAGCGTGGGGAACGACGTGCAGAACTTGAAGCACAACCGGCACCCGTGGCACAGATCATAGACCCTCGTGAGCTCGTCGCGAACGTCGGCCTCGTCGAGGTACTTCGCGTGCTTGGGGTCGTAGGTAATGGTCATGAATATTCACCCTGGGGAGGTCGATGTCGTGTGGCCCGACCGAGCGGCCGGACCACACGAACGTGCAGACGGGTTGACGTTCAGCTGAGGGCGTCGAGGCCCTTTTGGAAACGACCGGCATGGCTGGTCTCCGCGCGGGACAATGTCTCGAACCACTCGGCAATCTCGGTGAAACCCTCGTCGCGAGCCGTCCTCGCGAAGCCCGGATACATCTGGGTGTATTCGTAGGTTTCGCCGGCGATGGCCGACCGGAAGTTGTCCTCGGTGTCACCGATCGGCTCACCCGTTGCCGGGTCGCCTACCTGTGCCAAGTACTCGAGATGACCGAGCGCGTGACCGGTCTCACCCTCGGCGACCGAGCGGAACAACGCTGAGGAGTCTGGGTAGCCCTCGATATCGGCCTTCTGGGCGAACCACGTATACCGGCGGTTGGCTTGGCTCTCGCCGGCGAAGGCCTCCTTCAGATTCTCGTGGGTCTTGGTTCCTTTGAGGCTCATGTGCTGTTCTCCTTGTTGTATACGACGTTGTTACGACGGTTGTCGGATTTGGCGGTGCTTTCACCAGCACGGCATTGCGCGCACGTGCCGTGGAGGACCACCGCGGCAGAGTCGACGACGAAGCCAGCCAAGTCCTGCACATACGCAGGCATGTCACCAGTGAGATAGACGTCGCGTACTTCGCCACACCGCTGGCAGATGGTGTGATGATGCGCCCCGATATTGGGATCGAATCGCGCTGATCCGGTGCCGAGCGCGAGTTGTTGTAATTCACCCATCGAGGCGAGGTCATTGAGGGTCTGATACACCGTGCGCAACGAGATGCCCGGCATGTGCGCACTGGCGAGGAGGTACAGCGCGTCGGCCGACGGATGGGTGATGTTGCCGTGCAGCAATCTGAACAGCAGTTGCCGTTGAGGAGTCAGCTTCATGCCCTGTGAGCGAAAAACCGTAGTGAGTTCGCTCGGTGACCGCACAACCTTTAACCTACTCACGCGTCACGCTCATCTGCAACTCATGCGAACAACCATCGAATGCGGTCAAGCTGGCTGCGGCAGCACCGCAACTCGTCAGCATTCGGCGGATTGGGCTGGATCGTGTGAGCTTTGGTCG
>JANYDH010000041.1 GCA_025359865.1 Actinomycetes bacterium
CGCCCGACCCGCCGCACACTGCCAAGCAGACCACCTGCTCCCATGGGGTCATCAAGGCCCAACCACATCCGGTAACGGCGGCCCAGCATGCGGGCATCACAACCGGTGGAAATCAACCGGGTACCGCACCTGGCACGACCCGCAAGGCCACTGGCACCACTACCGGCCAGACGGAACCGAAATCGGCTGGCGCGCCGACCTCAACACCACCAGCCCAATCACCCCCCAACGCCCCAACGCAACCCACAACCCCGCCGTCTGATCGACCGCAGTCGGCACCTCGACGCCTGATGAGCCAGCCTCCGACGCCCCAGGACGATGAAGCTCCGCGCCCCGCAGATGGATCCGGGCTCCGACTGTCGCTGAGGGTTACGGGGAGCTGATCAATGGGCTTCGTAGTAAATGGCGACATGACGCGCCGAGGTGTCGACCAGGTCACGATCTGCGGCTACGCCCTTGATCTCGATGTGGTTGCCAGCAGGGTCGACGACGAAGAACGTCGCTTGCTCGAACGGTTCGCCGATGAACCGAGAACTCGGGCCAGCGACGAAGCCGATGCCGCCACTGCTCAACCGGTCGGCGAGTGCACGCCAGGAGGCCAGGTCGAGGATTACGCCGAAGTGCGGCATCGGCACGTCACCACCATCGACCACCCCGCCGTCGATGTCTGCTGGGCGACCGAGGTGAAGCGACAACTGGTGACCAAAGAAGTCGATGTCGATCCACCGCTCGGCGGATCGGCCCTTCGTACAACCCAGCACACCGCAGTAGAACTCGTCGGCAGCAGCGAGATCATCCACGAGCAACGAGAGATGAAACAGTGGGGCTGTCATCTCAGGTCCATCGGCCGCAGGATATCGCTCCGGCGAAACGGTCCACCGACCCAGGTGGCTTAAGCCGTAGGGTCCACATATGGCCAGCAACATCATCGAGTTGACGCGGCACCACTGAGGGATTCGGCAGTGAGGTTATGATCGAGGCACGAGTGGTGGCGGAGACGTAACTCGACTACGACCAGAACCAGTCGGTCCGTGAGCTGTTGTCGCGAGCTGCCGGCTCGCCAATCGTCCGTAAAAGTCGATCCTGCGCAGAGTGAGCGACGAAGAGGGCGCTGTGGAGGGCGAATACTCCGTAGTCGCCGACGAACAGCTCAACGAACTCGAGGCGAAGGTCCGGCGTTGTACAACGACGTCCTGAAGGCCTGCGAAGCAGTCTTTCCTGACGCATCACGCGTGCAGTCACTGTCCGCTGCCATTCAGACGAAGGACGGGATGGTCTTTCGTCTGGCCGTTCCGGGAAGGCACCCGTACAAGGTGTTCTGGAGTTCCGCCGGACCTCGCATCGAGGCCGTGTTCCCGTACCCGTACCCGTACCCGTACCCGTAGTTGTCGGTCTAGCCCGTTCGGCGGATCATGCGCCGTAGGACTGCTCTGGGTTCCTGCCTGCCCCGGACGCGCGATCGATCTTGGACATCTACCTCACCTTGCTGCCGAACTCAGCCCCGGGTGAGCCCGATCAGGTTGGCCTGCAACTCACCGGTCTGCTCGGTGGCGGCGAGGTCGAACACGATCGTGAGCCGCCATTCGTCGAAGCCCTCCGGATCGGCCAAGGTCTGGCGGACCGTCCACCGGCGCGTAGTGGGATCGTCAACCAGGCTGAAGCGGTGCGGGCCGCGCGCGTCGCCGTCGATGCCGATCGATGTGTGTTCGGCAAAGTAGTCGGCGAACTGGGCGGCCAAGAGCTCGGTCGACCAATGTGTGTCGCCGGCCTCGAGCAGATCGTCACGCAATGCTTCCCACGCTTGCCGCGAGGCGAGCTGCACCCACCTGAACACACGACTGCGAACCAGCGCACGCAACGCTGCCGGTCGCCGCACGATGTCGGCAGGATCTGTCGCTGCGACATCGGAGACGACGAGAGGGACCGCGCCGTCGCGCAGCGCCTGCCATTCCTCGATCAGGCTCGAATCGGTCGTGCGGATCACGCCGTCGAGCCAGTCGGCGATCTCGCGGATCTCATCGGACTTGTCGTCGTCAGGAATGGTGCGCATGATCGTTCGGTATGCGTCGCTGAGGTAGCGCAACAGCGTGCCTTCGGACCGTTTGAGGTTGTAGTGCCGCACGAACGTGTGAAAGTCCATCGCCCGTTCCCACATGTCTCGCACGACACCTTTTGGCGAGACGGTGGCTCCGTCGACCCATGGGTGCCCGATCCGCCATTCGTCGAACGCGTCGTACAGTTCGCCCGCCATCGGCATCGGCCACGTGACCTTGTCGAGCCGGGCGATCCGCTCCTCGTACTCCACGCCGGCAGCCTTCATTTCTGCCATCGCCTCGGTCTTGGCTCGGTCGCGCTGGGCAAACAGCACCTGGCGCGGGTCGTCAAGCACACTTTCGACGGCGGCGAGCACCGCCAGCGGATGACCCACGTCGTCGCTGTCGAGCAGCGGGAGGAGGTCGAGCAGAAATGGCGCAAGCGGCTGATTGAGCGCGAAATCGCGCTGGAGCGAACGGTCGACGCGGACTCTGCGTCCGTCGGCAAGAGGTTCTGGCAGTTCCTCGACGATGCCGCTGGCGCGCAGCGAGCGATACAACCCGATCGCTCGACGGACGTGGCGTCGCTGGCGCGAACGCGGTTCATGATTGTCGAGTAGCAACGCCTTGGCGGTGGTCCACGTGTCGGCGGGCCGGTCCAACAGATGCAACAGCATCGCCGGCGTGACCGTGAAGCTGCTTTCCAAGCGTTCTGGTGGGGCCACCTGCAATTTGGTGAACGTGGCCTCGTCGTAGTGGACGTACCCGCGGGGTGCGGCCGGCTTGGTGACCTTGCGGCGCTTCTTGGAATCGTCGCCCGCCTTGGCCAACTTGGTCACGAAATCGGCCTCGTGCTCGGGGGCCAACGCCACCACGAGCCCTTCGGTGTCGTAGCCCGCCCGACCCGCGCGCCCCGCAATCTGATGGAACTCGCGCGCACTCAACATCCGACTGGCACTGCCGTCGTACTTGTAGAGACGGGTGAACACCACGGTTCGGATCGGTAGGTTGACGCCCACCCCAAGGGTGTCCGTGCCGGAGACCACCTTGAGCACTCCCTGCTGGGTGAGCCGCTCGACCAGCCGTCTATGGCGCGGCAACATGCCTGCATGATGTACGCCGACGCCGTTGCGAAGCAGTCGGCCGAGGTCGCGGCCGAAGCCTGGGGGCATCGTAATGCGCGCCAGTTCAGCGGCAACGACCGCCTTGGCCTCGGGCGCCAACTTGACCAGCGAAGCGAGGTTGTTCGCCTGCTCGACAGCATCGGCTTGGGTGAAGTTGACCAAGTACAGCGGCGCTGCACCCGTCTGGATCAACTCCTCCACCACATGGTGCAAGCGTTCACTGCGGTACTCGTAGCGCAGCGGCACCGGCCGAGCGGAGTCGGCTATCACCACCGTCTTGCGGCCGGTTCGGCGGGTGAGGTCGCTCGCCAGGAACCGGGTGTCGCCAAGTGTGGCCGACATCAACAAGAACGTTGCCTGTGACAGTTCCAACAACGGAACCTGCCATGCCCACCCACGCTCACGATCGGCGTAGAAGTGAAACTCGTCGAGCACCACGGTGTCGGCATCGGTGAGTGCACCCTCGCGCAGCGCCATGAACGCGAGGATCTCGGTGGTGCAGCACATGACCGGCGCATCGGCGTTGAACGACGAGTCACCCGTCATCATCCCGACGTGCTCTGGCCCGAGTTGCTCACATAGGTCGAAGAACTTCTCGGTAACCAAGGCCTTCACGGGTGCCGTGTACCAACTCCGCCCGCCGAGCACGCGCGCCTTTGCGTGTGCAGCGAGCGCGACCATCGACTTGCCCGACCCTGTTGGCGTGGCGAGGATGACGTTGTTGCCCGAGAGCAGTTCCAAGATGGCCGACTCTTGATGCGGGTAGAGCGTGCGCCCGTTGTCGAGCGACCAATCGACCATCGCCTCGATGACACCTTCGACCGTTGGGTCGGCGGCAAGGAACTCGACGAGCAATGACACGACGGCCAGTGTGCCCCCTGCGACGACGAACGGTGCGTCGACGCGCGCTATCGGTCGACCGGTGCACTGGCACTGGCACCGAACCCATGCAGCACCGAGTCGACAACGCGACTCGCGAACTCATCGGACAGTTCTCCGCCGAACACCAACCGGAAGTACACCGGCCCGACGAGCAGTTCGGTCGCTAGGTCTGGATCGGCGTCGTGGCGCAAATCATCGCGCGCGATCCCGCGTGTAATCACCTGGGCAATCTCCGCACGGCGAGCCAGAACGACCGAGGCGCGAAATGGATCGCCGAGACGCGGGTTCGAAGCGATCTCAGAGAGCAAGCCACGGATCACCACACCGAACGCACTGTCGTTGAGCGCACGGCTCGCGTTCGTGACGCACGACAACAGTTCCGTCCGCGTGTCGCCGACTTCTTCGACGGCGATGTGGGGAGCCGCAAGAGCGAGCAGCAACTCGAGTACCAGTGCCTCCTTCGACCGCCATCGACGATAGATCGTCGCCTTGCCGACACCCGCCCTTGCAGCGACGTGCTCCAGCCTCAACTGCGTGAACCCGACCTCGATGACGAGATCGCGGGTGGCGTCGAGAATCGCTCGATGTGCGGCATCACTGCGCGGCCTGCCGGGGCGCAGACCCAGTCGCAACGGGTGGTCATCGGTCACGTTTCGACTCGCTGCGTCTCGGAAGTCCCCATCCAGAATACGATACGGAACGTTCCGCAACATTGTGCACAGTCCGCCAGTGTGAGGCGTTCGGACAGTACGAAAGGCACCAAACATGAGTGAGCAGAGCAGGGCAGTGGAGTTGATTGAACTGAGTGAGCGAGACCAGCCACGATGTGAGGCATGCGGTGCCCCGACGATGCCGGTGGCGCGTGCGGGCATGATCTGGCTCGAATGCTCTGCCGCTAACCGGGCGACGTCGCGTCTACGACGATTGATCGCCCTCGACGGATTGACCGGCCATACGCGCCGGCCGATCATGACCGACGCCGACTACCAGCATGTCGCCTGATCGCATGCACCCGAACTGACGACACCACCGCTACCGACGCCTCGGCTGATCTTGTAACGTTCGGTTCGTGGATGGAATACACGACATGGGAGGTATGCACGGCTTCGGTCCGGTACGTACCTCTGATGGTGACCTCGCCTACCACGAACCATGGGAACTCCGAGCACAGTTCGTCGGGCTGATGTCGAGTCTCACGGGTGGCACCATGCGCGCCAACATTGAAATGCTCGCACCGGCGGACTACCTCGCGTCGTCGTACTACGTGCGTTGGCTCACGGCAGCCGAACAGTTCCACCTCCGAATCGGCGCGGTCACAACGGCAGAGTTGCTCGAGTGGAGAGCGGTGTTCACGCACGACCCCGATGCCGTAGTGCCACGCTGCGAGAACCCGGAACTCGCACAGCGGGTGTCGGCGATGTTGTCGGGGGGCAGCCCGCTACCGAAGGCAGGCGACCCGCTGTTCGCTGTCGACGAAACGGTCGTGGTGAAGCGGATCCATCCCGAGACCCATCACCGCTGCCCACGTTACGTGCGCGGTGTTCATGGCACGATCGAGGCGGTATGCGGAGACGACCGCGTGCCGGGGTCCGAGCCGCGCGACTCGCGAGTCGAGGCGGTGTACACGGTTCGTTTCCTGTCAATCGACCTGTGGGGTGTCACCGCTGAACCGCCCTTTACCGTGCTCGTCGATCTCTGGCAGGGTTACCTGGAGGCTGCAGCATGAGCGACGACCACGACCACGACCACGACCACGACCACGACCACTATGACAGCCCCAAGTCGCGCCGTCCGCGCTCTGAGTTCGAACTTCGCACGATGGCGCTCGAGGCTGCGTTGGTGCACAATGGCCTGCTCGCCACCGACGCCGTCGATGCCTTCCTCGAAGGCATCGAGCACCGGATGGGTCCGCACAACGGTGCACGCGTCGTTGCCCGCGCCTGGATCGATCCTGCGTTCAAAGCGCGACTGCTCGCCGACGGCAGCGCATCTGTGGCCGAAATGGGGTTGGCCGGGCCGGAGGGTGACACGGTGCGAGTGGTCGAGAACACCGTCGATACGCACAACATGGTCGTGTGCACACTGTGCTCGTGCTACCCCTGGCCACTGCTCGGCCTTCCACCGATCTGGTACAAGAGCTTCGCGTACCGGTCACGCGCTGTGTCTGAACCCCGCGCCGTGCTGGCAGAGTTCGGGGTCTCACTCGACCCTTCGGTCGAGGTGCGGGTCTGGGATTCGAGCGCCGAGGTGCGCTACCTCGTACTGCCCCAGCGTCCAGCTGGCACTGACCGACTGAGTGAGGACGAACTGGCCGCATTGGTCACCCGCAACAGCATGATCGGCACCGCCTTCGCCGACCACCCATCCACTCAGGGGTGACGGAACTCGGTCCCGAGGCGGTCGACATCGTCGGGTAACAACTGCAAAAGGTCGCGCCGTAACTCGTCCCAGCACGCCAACCGTGACCAGTCCGGCTCGGCCAACAGTTGCTGATCATCATCGAGGAACGGGTTCGGCAGGAGAACGGTGAGCATCTGCTCACAGGTGCCGTTGTACATCCGGAACATCCACGACGTGGGCACGTCGTCGACGAAGACCCGAGCCAACTCGGCATAGGTGCAACGACGGCGGCGGGCCAACTCCGTTGTCACCGGATGACCTGGGGCGCCGATGTGCTCGCCGATGCACAGGTGCACATGCCATCCTTCGAAACCAATGGTGAGATAGCCGTCGAGCATCGTCATGTGCGGCTCGTGCGGGGCGCGCAGCTCGTACACGGCCCCCTGGACGATCGGCCCGAACCGAATGTTCGGCCACCACCGCAGAAACATCACGTCGAGCGCATGACGAACCGAGTTCTCGGTGACGGCGATCGGGAAGATCTCGGTGTCACCGCCACCGGACTCGTCGGTGCGATATGACGCGCTACGCATGCGGTACTCCGCGAGGCCGGCAGCATCGGTTGCCTGGTTGTCGAGCACGAGGCGCTCCAGCGCGGCCAACCACGACTCGTAGTACGGCCGGTGTGGATCGAGTGTGAGCTCGGCGATGAGCCGCTGCCGGAACTCGTCCCACGCGAGTCCCATCCGCTCGACGGTCTGTACCGCCAACGCAAAGGCGCGTCCCTCCCACGGCTCCGCGAACACCGGCTCACCACCCTGAGTCGGCATGTGCCCGTCGGCCGCCAAGACGGCGACTCGGTCACGTAGGGCAGCGGCGTCAGTCATAAACTAACCGTACCGTGCCGACCGCCTGCCGGATTCGTGTCCGATCTTCGCCCGCTCTACCATTCCGCCGGTCACCCCCGGATTGTGGCCTAGGTAGTGATCGCAAATCTCGATCAGGCGGTCACGTCCGAAGCTGCGCTCGTGGCCGCCGTGAACAACCGTTACCGGCAGGCTGCGCAGACGGTGCATCGTTGAAACGTAAGCGTCGACGTCGGATCCCTCCAACTCGTCGAGCAACGGACCGTCGTACGCGGCATCGCCGGCGAACAAGACGCCGGTCGCCGCTTCCCACAGCCCGATGCTGCCTGGCGAGTGGCCCGGCAGGTGAAGCACCTCGAAACTGCGGTCACCGAGGTCGACAATGTCGCCCTCATCCAAGACGCGGGTAACAGGAACGGGGCCCCGTTCGATGATCGTTGCCTGCAGGCCACCCGGCGGCACCGCGTCGATGAACAGTTCGGGAATCACGTACCCGGCACGCCGGTACGGGCCGAGAACGGTCTCGCCGTACACCGCAGACTCAAGAAAGTTCAATACAGGTTTCGCCAACTCCGCGACCTCATCACGATGGGCGGCCCGATCGGTGAACTCGTCGAGACCACCGATGTGATCGCTGTGCGAATGCGTAGCGACGGCGAGAATACCCGCTGCCAACTGGCGGTCGACGAGGTGTCGAAGGGGGGCGAGACCGAGCGAGGTGTCGACCACGAGGTCGAACTCGCGGCCTTGAACGTGCCACACGTTGCATCGCAGCAACGGGTGAACGTGCGGTTCGGACACCAGTGTGATGCCATCACCGACCCGCGAGCAGACGAACCACGGGTCGGCAACGGGCAGGTCGATCACGACTGGCACTCTATTCGCCCGCGGCCGCAGCGTCCCGTTCGCGCCGACCACCGGTCGGTGAGGCTCCGGCAGCCCAGCCTGCATCCAACCTCACAACCGGGTCGGGGCGGCGTATCGTAACCAGTCTCATGCCACCACACCGGATCCCTTTCGTCGCTTCGGCGATGGCGCTCGGGGCCGGCGCAATCTGGAGCTTCGGCGCGATCGTTGCTCGCCTTGCTGACGGCACCGATGCCTTCCAGTACCTCATCTGGCGCTCGATCGGCGTGATCATCGTGATCGAGTTGCTCGGTCTGTACAGGAACAAGCCGTGGTCGACGATCCGTGCCTTTCGCTCAGGCCCGATGATGATGTTGGCGAATGTGATGCTGTTGTTGGCATCGATCGGATTCATCTACGCGGTCAAGACTACGAGTCCCGCGAACGCGGCCTTCTTGGGTTCCACCACACCGGTGTTCGGGGTGATCATGGCCAGGGTCTTCCTCCATGAGCGCCTCACCGGCATCACCGTCGCCACCATCGCCGCGGCCTTCGTCGGGTTGGCGACCATGGTCGCCGGTGACCTGTCGGCCGGAAACATGCTGGGCAATCTGTGCGCATTGTCCGCCGCCGTCGGGTTTGCGGGCTACACGGTGGTCGTGCGGTCGAACCCTGCCGAAGACTGGTCGCCTGTCTTGCCCGGCTACGCGGTGTTGATGATCGTGCTCTGCAGCGTCATCACGATCAGCCACGGCAAGACGCTGATTCCGCCCGTCGGCGACATTGGATACGCGCTCTTGCATGGCGGCACGTTCATCGTCGTCGGCACGATCTTGTTCAATACGGCATCTCGACAAGTGCCCGCCGCCGCAATGACGGTGTTCGCTCAAAGCGAGATGGTGCTCGTGCCCGTCTGGGCTTACCTCGTGTGGTCAGACCGCCCGAAGGCCACCACGCTCATCGGTGGCTGCATCATCTTCACGGCGATCATGACGAAGGCGATCGTCGACGCCCGCCGCGCTGGTCATATTGCCCACCCGTTGTTGGAACCGGCGCACTGATCATCGACGGCGTGGTCACTCAAGCCCGCCATCATGGACGACCACGCGACCCTTGCCGCTGCCCTTTGCCTGGTACATCGCCTGGTCAGCCAGCTGAATTGCTCGATCGGCCAGTTCGTGCAGTGCAGCGTCGTCTGTGTGGAAGCGACTCGAACTGCCGTCATCGACATACGCAATGCCGATGCTCGCTCCGACGTGCAGCATCGTCCCGCAGTACTCGGCGATAGACATGCTCAACCGCTCGATCAAACGCTGAGCAACCGACTCGGCCGACACTCGGTCGACCACGAGTATGAACTCGTCGCCGGCGAGCCTGGCGACGATGTCGTCGCTACGAACAGTCCCTGACAACAGTTGGGCGACCCCCACCAACACCGCATCGCCAGCCTCGTGACCATAGGTGTCGTTGATCGCCTTGAAACCGTCGAGGTCGATGAACAGCACCGATGTAGGCGTCGCCGCCCCCAACCGTTGTGCAAGGAGGGGATACAGGGCATGACGGTTGAGTAGCCCCGTGAGTGCGTCACGGTGGGCAAGGTGGTCGAGTCGCTGCTTCAACTCCTTGTCGGCCGTCACGTCCCGCGCTGTCGCCTCGAGCGTGGTGGCGCGACCATGCTGGTCACGCGCCAACGTGCCGCGGATCTCCATCCAGCGAACCGATCCATCGAGATGCACGAGGCGGAACTCGAGATGATCCCGCGGGTCTTTCCCGAACAAGTCACGACCGACCCGCTCCAGATCATCGGGGTGGATGTGACGAAGCAGCAGATCCTGGTCGGCGACGAACGACTCCGCGTCGACGCCGGTGAACGTGCGAATTGCCGGGCTGACGTACTCGATCCGGTAGGGACAGAGTTGAACCCGGGTGACGATGTCTTGTGATCCTTCAGCCAACTCGCGGAACCGGGTTTCGCTCACCGTGAGTTCGTCGCGCAGCAATACCTGAGCGGTGAGATCGGTGGCCGTCCCCAGGTATCCCGTCAACACACCGTCGGCGTCACGAGTCTGATCCGATTCCACCTGGACCGGGACCACCACACCGTCGGGCCGCTGGTAGCGGAACTCAGCGCTGAATCGCCTTCCCGATTCCATCGCCTTGCTCCATTGTGCGTGTACCCGCGCCTTGTCGTCGGGATGAATGGCCTTCGCCCAGCCAGCACCCAGCGCCTCCTCAGCCGTCATACCGGTGAGTTCCTGCCAACGATGGTTGGCGTAACGGCAGGCACCCTTCAAGTCGGTCTCGAAGATACCGACCGGTGCAATGGCGGCGAGTTGGCGGAACCGTGCTTCGCTCTCGCCGATTGCCCGGGCCGTCGCGAGTTCGGCGCTGACGTCGGCAAACGTGACCACCACTCCGCTCGGGTTCCGGGACTCGACGCTCCACATCGGGTGTGCCGACACCCGCATCCACCGGATCGATCGGCCGAAGTTCACGCCCCACACTTCGGCATCGACGTCAACACCGCCATCGAGTGCTCGCCACAGTGGATGGCGGTCTCGCGAAACCGACAGGCCTTCGCCGTCCACCAACGGCATCGAATCGGCATGCAGTCCAACCATCATCTCGGCGGCAGGAAACAGGAGCATCTCGGCGGCAGAAACGTTGGCATCGGTACAGACGCCCTGATGATCCACCACGATCACGCCTTCTGCGAGCGAATCCACGACCATTTGCTGATGAGCGGCAAGTTGCGCCAGTGCGTCCTGGTTCTCCAGCCACTCTGTTCGATCCTGCACCAGAAACAGCAAGCTGTCGACTCCCCGCACGATGGTCGGCACACTGGTCCAATCAACGAAACGTTCCGTGCTATCGGGACGCACGATCCAGTGGTTCGTTGGAACTGGCCGACCCTCGGGGCGAGTACTGCTCCCCAATGGAGCAACCGGCTCAACCACCACCGGACGATCCCGGGGACGCATATGCTCGAAGGCAGCCATCCGCTCCGCCAGGGCGTCAACCGAATCGACACCCATCAATTCGAGGGCCGCCGGATTTGCCAGCCGGACCCTGCCACGAGACTCGAGCATCAACGGCATCGGCATCCTGTCGATGATTTCGTCTTGCCGGTCTTCTGCCTCGACGAGTTCTACGCGCGCTCGCTGTAATGACGAGACATCGCGCAGCGTGACGACTGCACCATCGACCAGTCCATCCACGCCGTACATCGGCACCACCGTCGCGGTCACTTGGAAGCTGCGACCGTCGTCGGCCACGATCCGGCGGAGCACTTCGGTCTGCTCAGCGCCCCCGCGGACCCGGGCCGCCGCGGTCGCCGCGTCGGCTTGTTCACCTGCGTGGGCGAACTCGGCGATGGGCCGTCCGAGCAGCGCCGCGGCCGACTGCGCGAACATCTCACACAGGGCAGGATTGACGTGGGCAATGCACCCATCAAGGCCCAATGTCAGCACCGGCACAGCAACGAGGTCGAGCATCTGCTCGCGAATGCCCACCACCGTTCCCGTGTCCGCCGACATCGTCATCTCCGTGTTGCCCCCTGAATCGAGTAGTCAATCATCGGCAAATGTACCACGGTACTCAATCCCGCATTCCGATGGAACACGCGCACACTCGTTTCCGCTCATTGGACAGGCTGTCACACATTGCCCTTTGGTGGTGTGGGGGGTGAGGTTGGCCGTCTGGTCGTCTGGCCGTCTGGCCGTCTGGCCGTCTGGTCGTCTGGTCGTCTGGCCGTCTGGCCGTCTGGCCGTCTGGCCGTCTGGCCGGCAACGCTGTGATGGTTGTCGCTGAACTCGTGCTTGTGTCGCACAAGTCGGCTCGACGTCGGCGACTGACAGCCCGACCGCCGGACCTACCCGTTGTTGCGGTGCCGAGTCGCGTCGAGTTATCGGCGCTGGCGACATGAACGTCGACGCGATCCTGCCCGCCCAGCCGTCGTGGTGGCTGATCCAGGCTTCCATCACACGCGACTGTCATGCAACGAACGTTCACGCTGCGACGCGAGCGCGCTGGCGGCTGGGGTTTGGGTCTGCGCCGTGGCGAGTTCGAATCGCGGGTCGCGGTGATCAACTTCGTCGAGCACGCCACACCGTTCGCACCGGTGAGGTCGGGTCGAGGTGCTGGCACACTCCACCCGCAAGTTGCGACAGCCTGTGGAGACCTTCTATCCGATTATCGTACTGTATGGTACGATTTACGTATGCCGACCGATCTGTCTCAGCGTGCCGAGCGTCATCTCTGGATGCATTTCACCCGATTGGCGGGATTCGCCGATCATGAGGTGCCGGTAATCGCCCGCGGCGAAGGATGCTACGTCTGGGATCAGCACGGCAACCGCTACCTCGACGGTCTGTCCGGGCTGTTCACCGTGCAGGTCGGCCACGGCCGCACCGAACTGGGCGAAGCGGCAGCGAAGCAGTCGGCGACCCTTGGATACTTTCCCACGTGGGGTTTCGCTCATGAGCCGGCAATCGAGCTGGCAACACGGCTGGCCGCTCTCGCGCCAGGTGACTTGAACCGGGTCTTTCTCACCCCGAGCGGCGGCGACGCGGTCGAGACCGCGATCAAGCTCTCTCGGCAATACTGGAAGCTGCGCGGTCAACCGCAACGAACGAAGCTGATCTCGCGGTACCTCGCCTATCACGGCACCTCACTCGGTGCGCTCAGCCTCACCGGCGTGCCGTCGATCAAAACACCGTTCGAGCCGCTGGTCCCGGGTGCCATCAAGGTGCAAACGCCATACCGCTACCGCTGCCATGACTGCGGCCACCTCGATGCGTGCACGCTTCGATGTGCCGACGACCTGGAGCTACGACTGCAGATGGAAGGCCCCGACACCGTGGCCGCGGTGTTCATGGAACCGCTGCAGAACACCGGTGGTGCGTTGGCTCCCCCGGCCGGCTACTGGCAGCGCGTGCGCGAGATCTGTGATCGCTACGACGTGCTACTGGTGAGCGACGAGGTGATCGCCGCGTTTGGTCGACTGGGTCACATGTTCGGCTCCGAACGCTACGGATACCAGCCCGACATGATCGTGTTCGCCAAGGGGGTCACCTCCGGATATGCGCCGCTCGGCGGGCTGATGATCAGCGACCGCATCGCAGAACCGTTCCTCGGCGACACCGCGGTGTTCATGCAGGGCCAGACGTTCGGCGCCCACCCCGTGTCGTGTGCGGTCGCCAACGCGAACCTCGACATCTTCGAACGTGAAGACATCTGCGGTCACGTGCGCGCCAACGAAGGCATGCTCAACTCCATGCTCCAGTCGTTGCGTGACATCCCCTTGGTCGGCGACGTGCGCGGTGAGGGGTACTTCTATGCGATCGAACTCGTCACCGATCAGACCACGAAGGGCACGTTCGACGACGACACCGCCGAATGGCTGCTACGCGGTTACCTGTCGCCCCGCCTATACGCGGCCGGTCTGATCTGCCGTGCCGACGACCGCGCCGAACCGGTGATCACGCTCAGCCCGCCGTTGATTGCCGGTGAACGCGAATTCGAGTTCATCACCAGCACCCTTCGCACCGTCCTCACCGACGCCTCGCACGCGCTGGCAGCCAGACGGGGATGATGCTCGACGACACCGACCGGGAGATCGTCGGGCGGCTGCAACGTGATGGACGCATGCCGTTCACCCAGATCGCTGCCGAGGTCGGCCTTTCCGAGGGTGCGATCCGCAAGCGGGTGCAGCGCCTCACCGAGACCGGCTTCATGCAGATCGTCGCGGTGACCGATCCGCTCTCGGTCGGCGATCGCCGCGTGGCTCTCATCGGGTTACGGATCACCGGCGACACCGATCGCATCGCCACATCGATCAGCACGCTGGCCGAAGTCGAGTACCTCGTTGCCACGGCGGGCCGTTTCGACTTGATGTTCGAAGTGATGGTCGTCGATGAGCAACATCTGCTCGAACTGCTCTCGTCGTTACGATCGCGAGCCGACGTCACCGATGTCGAGGCGTTCCCCTGCCTGAAGCTCTACAAGCAGACGTTCGCGTGGGGTACGAGTTGAGAGTGAGCAGACCCGCGATCAGACCGGCGGGCGTCGGCCGCTCATCGTCGGCATCGCCACTTCCAGCGCATGGCCGACGAGTAGCACCGTATTTTCTTTCCAGCGATGGCCGACGATCTGCAGCCCGATCGGCATGCCTGCGTAGGGTGCCGCCATGTGGATGCCGCACGGCACGCTCATCACCGGGCACGGTGCCACCAAGTTCCACGGTGCCGTCATGTCCTCTGCGTGGTACAGCCCATCGGCCGGTGCCGCGACCGTCACCCGATCAGCCTTTGCCGCGCTCACCGGCGGTGTCGCCATGGTGGGGCACAGCAGTGCGTCGCGGCCGGCGAGTGCCCTGGCCACCCTGTGCCACGTGGCCGTGCGTGCGATCTCCAGTCGCTTGTACTCCGTCGCGCTGAGCGAGTTGCCGAGCTCGATCAGGCGAACGACATCGGGATCCATCCGGTCGGCCCACTCATCCACCAGATGGCCGAAGTAGGCCGACATGAACACGCCCCAGAGTTGGATCCACAACGTCTCGTCGGCAGCGGTGAACAGCGGTTCGCTGACGTCGATCGGTTCGACGATCGCTCCGGCGGCGCGGAGGCAGTCGGCAGCGGCATGCACAGCGCCGATGATCTCGGGATGCACCCACCACGAGCCGTAGTCCACCGAGAGCCCGAATCGCATCCCACGCACATCACCCGACAGTTGGCCCGACAGATCGAGCGCTGTGGTGACCGACATGATATCGGCATCGTCAGGACCCTGCGTGGCGGCGAGAAACAGACGCGCGTCGGACACACTGCGGGCAAGTGGGCCGTGGTGGCTGATCGAATCGAACAACCCCGGCAGTACATCCATCGGGATGCGGCCGATGCCGGGTTTCAAACCGACGATCCCGCTCCATGCCGCCGGAATGCGCACCGAGCCACCCATGTCGCTGCCCTCGGCCAGGTACACGCACCCCGAGGCGACTGCCGCCGCGCTGCCTCCGGAACTCCCTCCCGGCGTGAACGCCGGATTCCAAGGATTGCGGGTGGCGCCCCACATCGGGCTATCGGTCTGCAGGGTGTGCGCGAACTCCGGTGAGGTGGTGGCGCCCACGATCACGGCGCCAGCGCGGCGTAGCGCCCGGGTGACGTACGCATCGCGTTCGGCAACGACATGCTGGTGGGTGAACGAACCGAGCGTCAGCGGACGACCGGCGACGGGTGTGGTCTCTTTCACCGCAATCGGCACTCCGTGCAGCGGACCCAGCGACGCGCCCTGCGCGACCGCATCTGCCGCTAGCTGCGCCTCGAGTCGCGCCTCGTCGGCCCAGACTGCGGTGAAACAGTTGAGCGCCGGCTGCACGTCATCGATCCGGCGCAACGTGTTGTCGAGGAGTTCGACGGGCGAGATCCGACCGGTGGCGACAGCGGTTGCCGCGTCGGCTGCAGACATGTACGCAAGGTCGAGGTCAGTGGTCACACTGGAACGGTACCTCGATACAGGTCGGCGAAGTTGAGCGAGTAGAACCGCTCACGGGTGGCCTCGGAGACGTCTCCCATCGTGGATTCGAACCTGGCCACCGGATCCTTCGTACCTTCCGGGTGCGGGTAGTCGCTGGAGAACAGGTAGAGATCATCGCTCGACGATCTGATCAGCCAATCGACCGGCTCGTTCGGGAATGGAGTGAACCTCAGCTGACGGTGCACGTACTCACTCGGCCGCATCGGCAGTTCGCGCAGCGTCGATTCGGTGCGGGAGAACCCGCGAATGGCTACATCGAGACGAATCAGCCAGGACGGAACCCACAGCGCACCCTCTTCGATCGCTCCGCCGCGTAGCCCCGGGAACCGTTCGAGGATGCCGTCGAGCACCATCGCGCCCCAGAACACCTCGCTACGCTGATGGATCGCGAGGAAGTCTTTGGATCGCACGTTCTCGCCGCCGCCGAGAAAGTCGGTGACCTCGATCCCGTTGTCGTGATACCCACGCGGCACCGGGTTGCCATTGCCGCCGATGTGTGTGAGCGCAGGGACGTTGCGCTCCTCCAGCATTGCCCACAGTTCGTGATGCAACCGATGAGTGGGCGACACCGCTCCCTTCGGAAGTTCGGACGGGAACTGCAACGCCTGGCACCCAGCGTCGAGCGCCCGCCGCGCCGCCAGGACCGTACGCTGCGGATCGCCCCATGGCACCACGCCGACGGCCAACATCCGCTGGTCGCCTGCGCAGAATGCGGCGATCGCCCGGTTCAGCGCATCGGTGCCCCCATAGAGCAGGTCGAGATCGCGACCGGCGAACTGGGTTCCGGCAAACGTCGGGAACACGAACTGTGCCGCGAATCCCATCGAGTCGAGCACCTGAGCGCGCTCCTCAGGGTCGAACGCCCCGATCGCCGACCAGCCCTTTGCTTGCAAGAGCTCATGCGGATCTCGTTCGGCAACCGCCACGCCGCCGGCAACACGACGCGCTTCCGCCTCAGCGACAGCGCGATCCGCGAGGAACCCCGCCGCACCCAAATACAGAGGTCGCAGGTGCCGCGCTGTGGCTGCATCGGCGAACGGTTCGATCCAGCCGGACAGCTCCATCACGTGGCTATCGGCGTCGTACACCACGCGTCCCTCGACGTAGGCCATGACCAATCCCCCTTCTTTCCGGCTTCTTTCCTGTGAGCCCCACTGTAGGCGCTTCACGGTAGGGCCTCCGACGTGCAAGGCTGTCGGTGTGGCGTGGTTGGTGAGCGACGGCAATGTGATGGCTTCGGTCGAGGTCGCCCGAACTGCACACGACCGTCGCCGAGGGTTGCTGGGCCGCGACCATTTCGAGGGTGCGATGGTACTCGAGCGGTGTCGCTGGGTTCATACCCTCGGCATGCGGTTCGCCCTCGATGTCGCGTACCTCGACACCGACGGCAACGTGTTGAAAGTCGTTCGGATGCGGCGCTACCGCGTCGGAGCGCCGGTGTCGAAGGCACGCACCGTCGTCGAAGCCGAGGCTGGCGCGTTCGAGCGCTGGGGACTGCACCTCGGTGACGTCGTCGAGCTACGAGAGTGAACTCGCCCGGCCCCGCTGTGCCATCACCAGGACTCGTACTCGTGGCAACGCCGATTGGCAACCTGGCAGACATCTCTCCGCGAGCAGTCGATGCCCTACGCACCTCCTCGCTGATCTGCTGCGAAGACACTCGCCGTACCGGCAAGCTGCTCCAACACGCCGGCATCACCGGAGTGCGCATGGCTGTCACCAACGAACACACCGAACGAGCCCGCATCGCCGAGGTGATCGACATCATCCTTGCCGGTGGCTCAG
The DNA here is from genome assembly GCA_025359865.1 of Actinomycetes bacterium. Classification (GTDB taxonomy): domain Bacteria; phylum Actinomycetota; class Acidimicrobiia; order Acidimicrobiales; family Ilumatobacteraceae; genus VFMC01. The sequence continues at coordinate 17,410 of JANYDH010000041.1, forward strand.
TTGCGCTGGTCAGCGATGCCGGAACACCGGGTATCTCCGACCCTGGTGAGCGACTCGTTCGCGCCGTTGTCGAGGTCGGGCTGGTGGTGTCGGCAATACCTGGCCCGGCGGCGCTGGTGATGGCAGTGGTGATCAGTGGTTTCGACACCACCCGATTTGCGTTCGAAGGATTCATTCCCCGAAGCGGCAGCGAACGGACGAAACGACTCGTCGAGATCAGCAAGGAGCAACGAACCGTCGTGTTGTACGAAGCGCCACACCGCATTGCACGCACCGTCGCCGACCTCGCCGACCACTGCGGATCCGACCGCCGTGTGTGCCTCGCCCGAGAACTGACCAAACTGCACGAGGAATGCTGGCGAGGCACGCTGGCCGACGCGATGGTCCACCTCGACCAGGTCAGGCCACGCGGCGAATACGTCGTGGTGGTGGAAGCCGCCGCCGACCTGGCCCCGGCCGACGACGCAGCAATCGGTGTGGCATTGATCACGGCGATGGATGGTGGCGCAGATCGCAAGACCGCGATCGCTACGGTGACAGCAGCACTCGCGGTCTCCAAGCGCCGCGTGTACGAGATTGCCACGTCGATTCCCCGACCCTGAACCCCTGAACCCCTGACCCCCACTCGCAGCACGATCGGCTTCCGACATGTCCGAGTTCTCCGAATTCGCCAGCACCGGCCCGAGCGCCGCATTCTTCGACCTCGACCGCACGTTGATCAGCGGATCCAGCGTGTTCGTGCTCGGCATCGCGGCGTGGCGCGCGCATCTCGTGGCTCCCACGCAGTTCGCGAAGGACGCCGTCGGCGCAATCGGCTTTCGCGTAGCCGGAGCCAGCGACAACACAAGCAGCAAGGCCCGCGACCGTATTCTGGGAGCGGTGCAGGGCGTGCGCCGCGACGACCTCGTCGCGCTCAACGCGTTGATCGTGCCGAAGTTGATGGACAGGGTTCGCCCCGAGGCTCAACGTCTGCTCGATCAGCATCGCCAAGCGGGTCGTGCCACATACATCGTTTCGGCATCGCCGGTCGAACTCGTCTCGCCCTTGGCAGCAGCCCTTGGCATGACGGGCGGCGTCGGAACGGTCAGCGAGATCATCGACGGGGTCTACACCGGCCGACTTGCCGGACCGTTCTGCTATGCCGAGGGCAAAGTCGAAGCGATCACGGAACTTGCTCGGTGGGAAGGGCTCGACTTGGCGCAGTGCTATGCGTACAGCGATTCAGCGAGCGACATGCCCATGTTGCAGGCCGTCGGGCACCCCGTCGCCGTCAACCCCGACAGCAAGCTCGAGCGAATCGCACAGCGGCGCGGCTGGCCAATCGTGATCTTCAGCCAACGCACCAAAGCCGTCGTTCGTCGTACGTCACAAGCGCTCGGTGCATCGTCGTTGGCGGTCGGCTCGTTCATCGCCGGCATCAAGTACGCCGCCCACTACCGCGGCAACAGCGCCAACTGACGCCTGAGCGCCGTGACCGTGACCGTGACCGTGACCGGATGGTCGTTCGCCATTCACCCGAAAGGACCCTTCCCATGGACCGCTACTACGCCACCACCCCCATTTACTACGTCAACGCGAAACCGCATCTCGGCCACGCGTACACCACCATCATCGGCGACGCCGTCTGCCGCTGGCACCGCCTGCTCGGCGACGACGTCCACTTTCTCACCGGCACCGATGAGCACGGGCTCAAGATCCAGCAGGCCGCCGAGGCTGCAGGAAAATCACCGCAACAGTTCACCGACGAGATCGCCCCGCTGTTCCAAGACGCATGGCAGAGGCTGAACATCTCCAACGATGACTTCATCCGCACCACCGAACCCCGTCACAAAGTCGGCGTGCAACAGTTGTTGCAACGGTGCTACGACGCTGGCGATATCGAGCTCGACGTGTACGCCGGCAAGTACTGCGTGCCCTGCGAGGAGTACTACACCGACGAAGAGTTATTACCAGGCGATCTGTGCGCGATCCACAAGCGACCGGTCGAGTACTTCGAGGAGGAGAACTACTTCTTCCGCCTCTCACGTTTTCAGGACCGTCTACTCGATTGGTACGCCGCCCATCCCGGAGCGATCGTGCCCGAGTTCCGCGGCAACGAAGCGCTCGGGTTGATCCGCGGTGGGTTGCGCGACTTTTCCATCAGCCGCACGAGCCTCACCTGGGGCATCCCTCTTCCTTGGGATTCGAAGCACGTCGCATACGTATGGTTCGACGCACTCGCCAACTACATCACCGCCGTCGGGTACGGCTCTGACGACGCTCAATTCCAGCACTGGTGGCCAGCGCAGCACCTCATCGGCAAGGACATCATTCGCCATCACTGCGTGTACTGGCCCGCAATGCTGATGTCGGCGGGTATCGAGTTGCCCGCCGGGTGGGCGGTCGGGGGCTGGCTGCTCAGCGGCGGAGAGAAGATGAGCAAGACATCGGGCAATGTGGTCAATCCACTCGACCTGATCCCCGAGGTCGGCGTTGACGGATTCCGCTACTACGTCCTCGCCGAGACTACGTATGGCCAAGACGGGGACTTCACGTACGAGGGGCTGATCGCCCGGTACAACAGCGACCTCGCCAACAACCTCGGAAACCTTCTGGCGCGGGTGGCAACCGTCGTCGGCAAGAAATGCGCCGGCGTGGGCCCGGCACCGCGTGCCGATTCACCGCTCGCCGACGCCGCCGTCGCTGCGTTCGAGGGTGCGGCCGCGGGTTGGGCCGACGTTCAGCCAAGCCGTGCACTCGAGGCGACGTGGTCGCTGATCCGCGCCACGAACGCGTACCTCGAGGCGAACGAGCCGTGGAAGGCCGAACCGGGACCCGAGGTCGATGCAGTGATGGGCGACGCGTTGGAGGCGCTGCGGATCGTGGCTGTGCTCGCATCGCCGTCCATGCCCGACACGTGCCAGACCGTCTGGGAGCGCCTGGGCCTCCCCGGCTCCGTCGGCGACCAGCGACTCCCTCACGCCGCAGCATGGGGCGGGTACCCCGGCGGCCTCCCCGTGGTGAAGGGCGACTCCCTCTTCCCCCGCAAGTGATGCCGCAGGGGTGGGTCGTAGACTGGCTGGGTGACGATTGCCGGGTATGTCGACAGCCATTGTCATCTGCACGATACGCGAGGTGTCGACCCTGACGAGGTAGTCGCAGCTGCGCTCGCTGCAGGCGTCACCACGATGATCGACGTCGGATGCGACAGCGCAAGCACCGCCTCGGCGATCGAGTTCGCCAGACAGTTTCCCGGCATCGTGTTTGCGACCGCCGGGCTCCATCCGCACGAGGCAGTACATGGCGTCGAGACGATCCTTCAGCACCTCGACGATCCGGCTGTGATCGCCATCGGAGAGGCTGGCCTCGACTACTACTACGACCACTCTCCGCGTCCGGCCCAGCGCGAAGCCTTCGCTGCGCAGATTCAACTCGCCCACGAGCGCAACCTGCCGCTGATCGTCCACACTCGCGACGCATGGGACGAGACGTTCGACATCCTCACGACAGAGGGCGCACCCACCAACACCATCTTTCACTGTTTCACCGGTGGTGCCGACGAGGCACGGCGATGCCTCGCTCTTGGCGCTTATCTCAGCTTCAGCGGGATCGTCACGTTCAAGTCCGCCGTCGACGTTCATGAAGCCGCCCGCCTGTGCCCAACCGATCGACTGCTGGCCGAGACCGACAGTCCATACTTGGCACCGGTGCCGCATCGTGGCCGCTCGAACCAGCCCGCTTTTGTGACGTATGTCGTGCAGTTCCTGGCCGAGTTGCGCAGCGAAACGGTCGAGGCCGTGCGCGAGGCAACTGCCACATCGGCGTTCGCCGCGTTCCCGCGCCTTGTCTTTCAGCCCGACGGTTCGTAGCCTTTTGACTATGCGTGTACACGAACGACGTCGACTGATGCTCGCCGCGTTCGTTACCGTCGCTGCGTTGCCCGCGTGGTGGATCATCGAAAGTGGCGCGAGTTCGTCGAGCGACTCATCGTCGGTCGCCGCCGGCAAGCGGGCCACCGCTGGTGCACTAGGCGACCAGGCCACTGACACCGGCGCCGATCTGGGCGCTCCTCCAGATGACAGTCTCGTGCCCGAGACACCGATCTTTCTCGATAACACCGTTGTCGTGCCCGTGCCCGCCGTCATCGACATTGCCGTACCAGATTCGGCAAGCCCCAACGAGACCGGGGCGCGGCTCACCTTTAAGAGCTACGACGGAACCCTGATTCCGACCCCGTGTTCCACCGTGCTTGCACCATCGGGCGCGCTGATCAAGGTCGTCAATATCGACAATGGTCAGTCCGTTTCGTGCATCAACACGCTCGGTGTGTCGATTCCGCTCGGTGCCGATATGGCGATCGACATCAATTTGTACGTCAGGATCGCCGACCTCGTCGATGCCCCGGTGCCCGTGCGCATCAGTTGGTAGCACGCGTGTTGTCACGCCCCGAAGTCAACGAACTGCTGTCACGCCATGGTCTGGCGCCACGACGCGATCTCGGCCAGAACTTCGTCGTCGACCCCAACACGGTGCGACGCATCGCCCGACTCGCCGGCGTCGGTGCCGGCGACCATGTACTCGAAATCGGCGCCGGCCTCGGCTCGCTCACACTGGCGCTGGCCGAGACGGGTGCAACCGTTCGGGCGATCGAGATCGATCGCGGTGTGGTGCCTGTGCTCCGCGAGGTTGTTGCGCCGCACCCCAACGTCACGGTGGTCGAGGCCGATGCGATGCGAGTGGACTGGGGCGACATGCTCGCAGGAAGCGACCGTTGGACGTTGGTTGCCAACCTGCCGTACAACATCGCTACTCCGCTCGTGTGCGATCTGCTCGACAAGGTGCCCGCCATCGAGCACCTTCTGGTGATGGTGCAGCGTGAGGTCGCCGAGAGGATCTGTGCTCCGGCCCGCACCGCTGCCTACGGCGCAGTTTCGGTCAAGGTGGCGTACTGGGCCGAGGCTCGCATCGCGGGCATCGTTCCGGCCACGGTGTTCGTTCCCAAGCCTAACGTCGAGTCCGCGCTCGCCGACATCACCCGCCGGACCGGCCCTGCGGTCGAGGTTCCGCCGGAACAGTTGTTTCACCTCGTCCGCACCGCGTTCACCCACCGCCGCAAGATGCTGCGCCGGTCGCTACTCGGGGTGGTGACCCCCGAAGTGTTCGACGCCGCCGGGATCGACGGGCAGCGTCGGCCTGAAGAACTCGACATCACCGAGTGGGGTGCACTGACGGCAGCCCTGATCACACACGAGTCCACCCGTTGATCACCATTCAGCCAATCACCATTCAGGCATCCGCCAAACTGACACTCTCGTTACGGATCACCGGCGTCCGTCCTGACGGCTACCACCTGATCGACGCCGAAATGGTCTCGCTGGCGTTGGCCGACACGTTGACGATCGACCCGACCGGCATGGGGCTCAGTGCCGACGGTCCGTTCAGCGCCGGGATGCCACTCGACGACACGAACCTCGTCGCGAAGGCGTTGGCGCTCGCTGGTCGCAACGCACGCGTACACATTCACAAGGCCATTCCTCACGGGGGCGGATTGGGTGGCGGTTCTGCCGATGCGGCGGCCATGTTGCGGTGGGCCGGATTCGCGGACCTCGTCGCCGCTTCGAGGTTCGGCGCTGACATCGCCTTCTGCATGATTGGCGGATTGGCACGCGTTCGCGGAATCGGAGAGGTGATCGAACCGTTGCCGTTCCGCAAGCTGGACGTCACCCTCGTCATCCCGCCACTGTCGGTGAGTACCCCGGCCGCCTACCGGGCATGGGACGAGCTGGCCGCCTCACATCCGGCCAATGCGCACGAGAGCATCAATGAACTCGAGGCAGCGGCACTCGCAGTGGAACCGCGCCTTGTCGCGTGGCGTAACCGGATCACCGACGCGTCCGGCCTTGTTCCTACGCTCGCCGGAAGCGGCGCGACCTGGTTCCTGCTCGGGCACCACCCAGAGCTGGTATCGGCCTGTGCGGATGCTCGCGTGGTGCTCACGCACACAGTGCCAGCCTGACTCGACGGCCATTGAGCCCGGTCGAGGCCGACACGTGGAGGCACGTGTGCCTACGTAGCGACACGTGCCTCCACGTGTCGCCAGATTCGAGGCGGAACCGGCACTGCTCGACGAGTGGTATGGGCACAAACACGCAACGACCCCCGCAGGACATGTCCTGCGGGGGTCGTCACAAAGGCGGTGTCAGGTCACTTGCCGCGTTGGCGAGCGTGGCGTGTTCGGCGAAGCATCTTCTTGTGCTTCTTCTTACGCATTCTTTTACGACGCTTCTTGATCAGTGAGCCCATAGCTCGAAAGACACTAGCGCCGCATCGGAGCGGAACCACATCGATCGACCCGAAAGGAGTCGGCAACGAAACGACTCGGGCGATAGCGTGCTTGACGTCCATCCGGGGTCGTTCAATGGCAGGACAGCGGTTTTTGGAGCCGCTTATAGGGGTTCGAGTCCTCTCCCCGGAACACCATCAGCCCATTCAACGGCGTCGCACGCTAGACAATGGCCATGGCAGTCTCCGCGATCGTCCTCGCTGCCGGCGAGGGAACCCGCATGCGCTCGTCGCGCCCGAAGCCCCTCCACATGATCTGCGGGCGGGCCATGGTGATGCACGTCATCCATGCCTTGCACGGACTCGACGTCGACCGCACCGTGGTGGTCGTCGGCCACGACGCCGAACGGGTCACCAAGAAGGTGCAAGAGCAGGCCCCCGAGTGGGCTCACGTCAGTTTCGTCGAGCAAACCATCCAGCGCGGCACGGGCGACGCGGCAATGGTTGGCATGACGGCTATTCCTGGTGACGACCTCGACGACGAATCCACGATCGTCGTCCTGCCCGGCGACACGCCGTTACTTCGGCCCGAGACCCTCGCCGAGTTGGTGGCTGCGCACGTCGCCAACGGGTTTGCCGCCACGCTCATCACCAGCGTGTTGGACGACCCAACGGGGTATGGACGCATCATTCGCGCCCCATCGAAGTCTGGCGATGGACGGGTACTGCGCATCGTCGAACAGCGCGACGCCACGCACGACGAGCGCGCCGTCGCCGAGGTTTGTACCAGCATGTATGCGTTTCGGCGCGACCTGCTCGGCCCGGCCCTACGTCATCTCTCGCCCGACAACTCCCAGGGCGAGTACTACCTCACCGATGTCATCAGCGCCCTTGCGTCCATGGGCCATCGCATTGGGTGCGTCATTGCGCCTGAGGAAGAAACGCAGGGCGTCAACGATCGTTGGCAACTCGCACTGGCTGAACGCGAACTTCGCCTGCGGACCAACCGCTCGTGGCTGCTCAACGGCGTGACGATGCTCGATCCGAGCCACACCTTTCTCGACGTAACCGTGCAACTCGGTCGCGACGTCACGCTGTATCCCGGCACGATCTTGCAGGGTTCCACCGTCATCGGCAGCGGTTGCGAAATCGGGCCCGATACGCGACTGGTTGACTGCGTCGTCGGCGCCGACTGCGTGGTGGAAAACACCGTCGGAACCGACAGCGAGATCGGCGTAGCCGCTCACGTCGGCCCATACGCCCATCTGCCTAGCGGAAGTTCTGTCGCTGCGGGCCAGGGCACCGGTGCGTTCTACACTGCACCCACCGCCTGACAGCACACACCGGGAGTTTCGATGGAGAAGGTCACCACCAAGCGAATGTCGCTCTATTCGGGGCGCACGCATCCTGCACTCGCGGAGGAGGTCGGCGACTGCCTGGGCATCGAGTTGGGCCATCCGAATCTCGTGGAGTTCGCCAATGGCGAGTATCGGCCACGGTTCGGCGAGAGCATCCGCGGCAGCGACGTGTTCGTCATGCAATCCCACTACGGCTGTGACGGGCGCAGCATCAACGACTCGATCATGGAGCAGCTGATCATGATCGATGCTGCGTATCGCGCTTCAGCCAAGCGGATCACCGCCGTATGTCCGTTCTACGGGTATGCGCGTCAGGACCGCAAGGCCGAGGGGCGCGAGCCCATCACCGCACGCCTCGTAGCCGATCTGTTCAAGGCCGCCGGCGCCAAGCGGATGGTCTCGATCGACCTGCATAGCGGCCAGATTCAGGGATTTTTCGAAGGGCCAGTCGACCACCTCACCGCGATGCCGGTACTGGAGAGCTACATCCGCCAGCATGCCGAAAACCCAGTCATCGTGTCCCCCGATGCGGGTCGCATCAAGGTCGCCGAGCGGATGGCGCAGCACCTCAGCGACAAGGGCGCCGATCTCGCATTCATCTACAAGCGCCGACCGAAGGGCACCACCAACGTTACCGAGGCCAAAGAGGTGATCGGTGATGTCGACGGCCGGCTGTGCATCCTCACCGACGACATGATCGACAGCGGCAGCACCATCTGCTCGGCGGCCGACATTTTGTTGAAGCGCGGCGCCACCGAGGTGTGGGCCATGGCTACCCATGGCGTGCTCAGCGGCCCGGCCATCGATCGACTGAAGAACTCTCGGATCGAGCGGGTGGTGTTGACCAACACGGTCCCACTGCCACCCGAGAAGCAGATCGACAAGATCGAGGTGCTCTCCATCGCCCCGCTCATCGCCTCTGCGCTCAATGCCGTGTTCGACGACACCAGCGTGAGCGAGATATTCGGCGGAGAAAACCAAGCCTGATCCGGTGGGCGGTGTGGTGTTGCCAGCCGACTCGGACCATCCCAAGTCACGAGCTGCTTTGATGTGGGCCGGATCGCCGGTAACATCGGCAGCCGTTCTGGATCCGCGCGGGTCCATCCATCGTGTAGTCGAGGCTCCGTCATGTCGCAAACCGTTCTTTCCGCTCAAACCGGCCGCACCACAGGCTCGCCCGCATCGCGCCGCCTTCGGGCTGCCGATCATGTGCCCGGCGTGTTGTATGGCCGCGGCATGCAGCCGGTCAGCGTCACCGTCGAGCGTCGCGACCTGCGTCTGGCCCTCAGCGGTCCAGCGGGCGTCAACACGGTGCTCGACTTGCAGGTCGACGGCACCAGTTACCCGGCCGTCGTGAAGGAACTGCAGCGCCACCCGATCAAGCGCACCGTCAGCCACATCGACTTTCTCCAGGTCAACATGAACGAAGAGATCACGGTGTCGGTCGGTGTTCGCCTCGAAGGCGAATCCAAGGCGGTCCAGGCCGTCGGCGGCCTCGTCGATGCTGCGGTCGACTCCATCGAAGTCACCTGCACCCCGAGCAACATGCCCAACGAGTTTGTCATCGACATCACCGACATGCAGCCGCACGACGTGATCCGCCTCGCCGACGTGCCCATGCCTGCGGGCGTCACGGCGCTCGGCGACCCCGAGATGGCTGTCGTCACGGTACTCGTGACCGCCGGTGGCGACGCCGCCGCTGCCGAGGTGCCTGCTGCTGGCGACGCCGACACGGCCGAGTGATCCGCGGCCTCTTCCGAGGCCGAGCTTCCTCCGCTCGCACACAAGGTGCACCACCGATGCCGGTCGACTTCCTTGTCGTCGGACTCGGCAACCCAGGCAAGCAGTACTCCAAGACGCGCCACAACGTGGGCGAGGAGACCGTCGTCGAGCTCGCTCGACGATCCGGCAAGTCGCTGCGCGCCGGCCGCGATCATGCGTTGACCGCTGAGGTCACCATCGCCGGGCACTGCGTCGTGCTCGCGTTTCCGACCACCTTCATGAACGAGAGCGGCCAGGCCGTCGGCGTATTGATGCGCCGCCACGGCCTCACCGAACCGGTGACTTTGATCGTGGTGCACGATGAACTCGATCTTCCACCGGCGAGCGTGCGGGTCAAGGTCGGTGGCGGTCTCGCCGGCAACAACGGTCTGCGCAGCATCACGGCCCACCTGCGCACGCAGGACTACCTGCGCGTGCGAATCGGCATCGGCAAGCCACCGTCGAAGGAACACGGAGCGAACCACGTGCTCTCGCGGTTCTCGAGCGCCGAGAGGACATTGATGGACGTAACGATCCAGGAGTCGGCCGACGCGGTGGAACTGCTGATCAGCGACGGCGCCGATGCTGCGATGCGCCGGTTCAACGTGCGCCCGGCGACCTGATCAGCCACGGGTGAAGACGAAGCCGACCTCGCCGCCGCCTGGGCCAGTCTGGGTGTTGGTCACCGAGAGCACGTCGGCGGTGCAAGTGTAATTCCCCGAGCCGACGCCACCTCCGGCGGCTCCGTTGCCGAGCGGATCGTTCAACGGGAAGCGATTGTCCGCCATGACAGCGACGCCGATGATCTCGGACTTCACCTGGATCGCCATCGCCGCGAGGTCGAACCCCGTCGACGTCAATTTACCGCCAGCCGTTCCCCACGAGCCGCTCCCCGAGCCTGTGAACACCAGCGAGTTCTTGAACCGTTGATCTTCCGGGGCATCGACAACGACCACCACCGGCTGCATGCCGCCAAAGTCGATCGTCACCGTGCCGTCAGCGCTGAAGTCGTACACGACGCCAACACCGCCGCTCACCGTCTGGTTCACCTCGGCGGCGATCGGCGCAGTCCACGCGCTCGACACCCAACGACCGACCACGCACGGATCGAGCCCATCCGCTGGAGCCGCGACCGCGGTGTCGACCGGTGCGGCACCGCAGAATTGCTCGAAGCTCATCGCTGCGAACTGAGGACCGCTGGTGGTGGAAGGTCCGAGCCCGACGAACACCTGGTTCGAGGCGACCTGCACCGTCGGTCCCCCGCCCGTCGAGCCAGCGGGGCACTCGCAACCACCGATCCGCATGCAGAAGTCGACGCGACCCAGCAATGCCGACTCGGTCCCGTCCCCGAAGCGAAGTCCGCCGTACACACCGTTCGAGCTGATCATCCTGAGCACGTCGCCCGGAGCGACGAAGTCGACGGGCTGCGCCGCCACGCCCGTGTCACCACGCGAGTCGGTGATGAAGCTCGGCGGTGCATCGACGAGCAGCGAGAACGCCGCAGATGGCGCCTTCCTCGACGGAGCACCCGGACCGATCACGCTGTAGTGCTCTCCCCAAGCCGGGTCGCCGTAGTGCGTGCCCCACAGATCGCGGACGTCGTCGCCGACCTGACCGAGGTAGGTGGGCAGTGTCGCGGAGATGGTCATCTCCATGACGAGCCGATGCACATTCATGCCCCGACGATCGGCGAGCGCGAAGAGCCCGATCGCGTCGTACGAGCGCTGGATGATCGGCATCGTTGGCTGTTCGATCCACCGGTGCCACCAGCCGGTGGACATGTTGCTGCCACCTGCGAAGTCCTCGCCGACCCAACCGGCGCCACCCTCGACGACCCACAGGGGCCAGTTGTGTACGCCGTGGATGAAATACTGGTAGCAGTGGTAGAGCTCGTGCGAGACCTGCGAGCGGAACATCGCCCCGTCCGTGCTGTCGCCTGCATCGCCGTTCAGACGGATGCGGCAGGTGGCCGCCGTCTCGCCGTCGGCGCTCACCTCGCCGGTGGCACTGGCGGCGTTCAGTGGGTTCGAGAAGTTGCGCGTGCCATCGGGTTCCACCATCGGCAGCTCGACCACGATGAGGAAGTCCTCGGGCATCGACACCCCAAGCTTGGCGTCGAACAGGGTCATCGCTTGTCGCAGGATCGGTGCTGCGGCCGCCTCGCGGCCGCTGCGCCAGGTGAATGCTCCAGCACCGGCGGCGCCCGCCGGGATCTCGCTGAGTGGTGTGCCGGGGCCGCCGAGCACCTTGTCGACCACGGTGCGCTGCGCTGGCGTCAGATCGTCGATACCCACAGTGATCCGTCGGAGGATCGGGCCGCCCTCGGTGACCGGCTCGGACGGCTCGATGCCGGGCAGCGGTGCGAACGTTGAGGCGAAGATCGACAGAGCGGCGGCGAGTGGCAAGAGGCCCTGGTCGTCGACCGATGAACCCAGCGTGTCCATCGTTGCTGCAGCCTGCGCCTCCAACGTTGCGGGGTCGTCCATCTCCATCGTGGTCGACGGCTCCACCTCGGCTGACGTGTCGGCCGCCGATTCGGTCGCAGGTGCCGATTCGGTCGCAGGTGCTGCGGTGGCGACCGGCGCTGCTTCGATCGCAGGTGCTGCAGCGGGCTCGGACGAACAGCTGACCGCGATGTAGATGAGCGACAGGGCGACGGCGACGGAACGCACGGAACGCATGGAGTGAGAGGCTAACAAACGGGCTCAGCGGGGTTCGTCGCGCACGACGCGACCGGCGCTCAGCTCGATCGTGCGGGTGAGGCGCACATGGTCGAGCAACTCACGGTCGTGGGTGACGAGCAACACCGTGCCGCGGAACGCCTCGAGCGCCACCTCCAGTTGCTCGATCGCGGGGAGGTCAAGGTGGTTCGTCGGTTCGTCGAGCACGAGGCAGTTGGTGCCACTAGCCATCAGTGCCGCCAACACCGCTCGCGTGCGTTCACCGGGCGACAACGACGCCGTCGGACGGTTCACCTCACCGGCCCCGATGCCGAACTTGGCCAGCAGCGTGCGGGCCTCGGAAATGCTGAGCGACGTCTCTTGCATGAATGCTTCCAGCAGCGTGGTGTGCTCGGACAGCTGCAATCGAGACTGCTCGAGTTCGCCGACGACGACACTCGGGCCAAGATGGCGCCCTCCGGCCTTAATGTCCTGGCGGCCCAGCAACACGCGTAACAGCGTGGACTTACCGCTGCCATTGTTGCCCACGATCGCGATCCGCTCGCCAGAACCGATGGCGAGTGAGACCGGGCCGAGCTCGAATGATCCGACCCGAGCAGTGGCATCGACGAGCCGGGCAACAACAGCGCCGCTGCGCTCGGCCTCACCGAACGTCATCCTCAGCTGCCATGCTTCGCGTGGCTCTTCGACCACATCGAGTCGTTCCAACGCACGTTCGGTCCGGGCGGCCTTGCCTGCCAACTGCTCGGACTGATTGATCTTGAACGACTTGATGTGCTTGTCGCCGTCGTCGGGCTTCTTCTTTGCCTTGCCCAGTCCCTGCGTCGCCCATTCCCGTTCGCGCTGGGCGCGCCCGAGTAGGTTGCCCTTCTTGTCGGCATAGTCGTCATACCGGTCGCGAGCGTGTTGGGCGGCGAGTTCACTCTCGGCAAGAAACGCGTCCCACCCACCCGCATAGCCCGAGAGTTGATGTGTGAACGGGTCGAGCTCAGCCACGTGGGTGATCGTTCGACGCAAGAATTCGCGATCATGGCTGACGACCACGATCCCGACCTTCTGTTCGATCATCCAGGTCTCGAGCCGTGCCAGCCCGGCAAGGTCGAGGTCATTGGTCGGCTCGTCCAACAAGAACACATCGAACCGGGCCAGCAAGAGCGCTGCAAGCCCGACGCGTGCCGCCTCGCCACCGGACAGTGTGGACATCGGTTGATCGAGCAGCCGGTCGGCAAGCCCGAGCTCGGCCCACACGACACCCACTCGCGATTCAAGGTCGGCTCCGCCGAGCGCCAACCACCGGTCAAGTGCGTCCGCGTACCTGTCATCGGCGCCTGCCACGCCCTCAGCGAGCGCCGTGGTGGATTCGTCGAGCATGGTCATTGCGGCGGTCACTCCGGCGCGCCTGCCGAGGTACTGCGTCACCAACTCGGATTCGTCTCGCTCGGGCTCCTGGGGGAGGTAGCCGATCGTTGCAGTGGGCGGAGTGGCCAGGACCGAACCGGCATCGACTGCCATCTGGCCGGCGATCACCTTCAGCAATGTTGACTTCCCCACTCCGTTCGGCCCAACCAGCCCGGTACGGCGGCCGGGGATGATGTCGAGGTCGACCCCATCGAAGATCGTGGTGGTGCCGAGCGCCATCTTCAGCGCCCTGGCGTGCAACGTGGCGAATGCTGACATGGTGGTCTCCGATGGTTCGAGGCGGTAGCGGACCAGTCGTCACAGCACGCCGTACATCTTGCCACGCGAGCGGTACTTGCCAAGGGTGCTTTGATGACGGTATGGGATGCGAACGAACCCGCGCGTGGGTGATGGTGTCCGTGCTCGGCCTCAGTGTCGTTGTTGGCTGCACATCTGCTTCTTCCGGTGCGCGGGCAGTTCGCTCGGACGACGCTGCAACGGACTTGTTGCCGCCGGTAGTGACCACGGTCCCAGGGCAAACGCTCCCCACCATCGTCACCCCCGATGCCAGCACGAGCATGCCTGCCGTGCCTGCTGTGCCTGCTGTGCCTGCTGTGCCTGCTGTGCCGGGCACCCCGCCATCCCCACACAAGCCGTGGACGGTGCTGGTCTACCTTGCCGCCGACAACAACCTCGAACAAGCGGGCGTCGACGACCTTCGCGAGATGGTCACCGGGGCGAGTGCCGACATGAACCTGATCGTCATGTTCGACAGGTCACGTCGTGGCGGCGACGAAGCGGGCTACTCCTCCGAGGCGCTCGGTACGTTCGGCGACTGGAACGGAGTCAAACTGCTCGACATCGCCCCAGACGGCATCCGCGATCTGGGCATGTCAGGCGACGTCGACATGACCGATCCAGCAGTGCTCGAGAAGTTCGTAGCGACCGAACTGCACCAGTATCCCTCCGACCACACGGCCTTGATGCTGTGGGACCATGCCAGCGGGTGGCGGGGCTACGGCCAAGACCAGAGCAGCCAGCGGTCGGCATCTCTCAGCCCCGATCAGATCGCGTCGGCCGTCGGCGAAGGCCTTCGCAAGGCTGGCCTCGGGCAACTTTCGATACTCGGGTTCGATGCGTGTCTGATGGCCAACCTCGAGGTTGCCACCGCGATGGCGCCGGTCGCCGGGCTGCTGTTCGCTTCGGAGGAAATCGTCCCCAACCACGGTGCCAACTACACGGTGCTGCCACAAGCCGTAGCGGGCGACGCCGCGGAGTTCGGGACCGCCATGGTCGACGGATTCGTCGCACAGGCCCAGCAGGAACACACCGACGACCAGATCACGATGTCGCTGATCGATCTCGGCACGATCCCCCAGCTCACCGCTGCCGAAGTGGCGTTTACAACAGCGCTGACCTCCAGCATGAATAGCGACGCGGTGAGCCTTGCCTTGGCCGCAGAGTCCGCAATCTCGTTCGCCTATCAGCCGAACCCGTCAGACGACCTTCAACTCCGCGACCTTGGCCAGTTGCTCACTGGATTTTCGAGTCTCGATCCAGCCACGTCGGCGGCCGCTGTGGCGTTCGATCAGGCCCTGTCGGCATCGGTGCTGGTACACACCGAGGGGACCGGATTCACCGGCGCTCGAGGAATGTCGATTTACTTCCCCAACTCCGGCGATCAGTACTACCTCACCGCATTCTCCGGTATCAGCACGGCCAAACCATGGGCAGACATGCTCACCCGGTTCTTCGAAGCCGGTGGTGTACTCTCCGGCCGCGCCGGGTTCTCGTTCCTGCACCCGGAACTGACGCCGCAGGTGACCTTCGACGCCGACGGACTGGCCGTCACCGGCCAATTGGATCCAGCGGAGATCGCGACGATCGCTTCGGCGACGGTGATCTACGGTCTTTACTCCGCCGATGAGGACACGTTGGTGGGCATTGGCCAAGCCCAGGCCGGGATTCTCGATGCCGCTACCGGCACAATCGGAGTGAAGACGCCGCTGTACAACCTCATTCTGAGCGAGGCCGGTCTGTACCTGGTCGGCTACTACGCGGAGGTCCCCAGCCCCGAGAGTTCCAGCACCACCCTTGCCACACCGATTCTGTACCTCCCGCCCGGCATCACCGATCCAGCAACCGGAACGAAGGCCTACCTGCTCCTCACGCTGGCGGCCGATGGAACCGTGATCCAGATCGGTGTGTCGTCCATCGGTGACAACGGCACGCTCGGAGCGTTGGCACTCGATCCCGCAGGAACGATCGAAACGCGGTATCCGGTGTTCCGACCAGGCGGCACCGTTGAGTACCTGTCCTCTTCGGAGATCGAAACCTCATTCGGAAAATCGATACCGGCGCAACTCGACCAGATCCAGATCTACGTGCAGACCGTGGTTCCGGCCGACAACATCTTCGACGCCAGCACACCCCTCGGCGTCGGACTCGTCGCCACCGATGTGGGGGGCGTCAGAATCATCGAGACCACCCCGGCCTAGGTCTTGCC
>JANYDH010000057.1 GCA_025359865.1 Actinomycetes bacterium
TTCACGAACGTCGCGATCTGCGCGTGCAGACGGCGACGCTCACCATCGAACACACGTAGACACGCCTCAAGATCGGCCGGAGACATCCCACCGATTGCATCAACATCAGGCACAACAAACGAACTCATCCGACCATCATCGCAAAGGGGCGTGACACAGTAGAACGAACATGCGTTCGAGCGGTTGAAGACGTCGTCGATTCAGTCGTTTCTAGTCGACTCTTCGACATTCTGTTCGTTGGTACGGTTGAACGTGAAAGTGGAGGTTGCGGGTTGATGCATGCTGGTATGGCAACGGTCGTTCGCCACCACGGTGCCTTGGTGATTGTGACCGAGGGCTCGTTTCAGCCAGTCGTCGTATGCGTAGGTGGAAGGCTTGGCACCGTCGATGAACTGGGTGGAACTGGCGGCAAGCAGTAGGGCACTGGCTCCCAAGAGGAACTCATTGTGCCGAGCCCCGGTAGCAGCCCATGAAGTACGGAAACTCGAGTGTCGCAGAGTAGTGATACATCGTGACCACGGCACCATCCAGTTCGATCGGTGAAGTGCGCCCATGACATTCGTCGAGATCGGCGTTGGTGGGAAGCGCGCCGGATGCGTCCCGCTCGACCACGATCGGGAAGCCGTCGAAGGCGAAGCCGACCACGGTGGACGAGCCGACGGTGGCTTCTTGCAGACACGAGGGCACATCGTGGTAGTGGTAGGTGCCGCTCCGCTCAGGATGTCCGTCGCAGAGATCCTGCGTCTCATACGCGACCGCGTCGCGGTTCAGGGCATCGACAGAAGCGAACACGGAGACACCGTTCCTCAGCACGCCGATCGGTCCCTTGGGCAGACAACTCGACGCGGTGGCGTCGGTCGGCGACGAGGGCAGGGTGACGGAGAATGCGTTCCCTGTGATGGTGTTCGGATTGCGGTCGAACGAATAGGCGGGGTCGTCGACTGCAACGGGGAAGACTCCGGTGAGCACGTCTACCGGTAGCCCGCCTGCGGTGATCACCCGGTTCGTGCCGTCGTTCGTCTCAGAGTATGAAGCGGTCGGCCACGACACCTCGCCATGTACCTTCACTTTCTGCGTGGAGTCCCATGTGCCCGCGGCTTCATTGATCCACGTGCCGACGGCGAATGCCCCGCCGCCATTGGGATTTCCTGCGTCGCATACGTACAACGTGCCGATTCCGGAAGAGTTGGTCGAGACGAAGTCGTTACCAATCGGCAGCGCAGTCGGATCGACCAGGGTGCCGGACCAACTGTTGACGATCGATTCACCCGCCGCAGCCGTATTCGCTGAGGCCCCTGACTCGGTGGTGAGCGGCGCGGTAGAGGGCGGCGCAGTAGAGGGCGGCGCAGTAGAGGACGGCGCGGTGGAGGGCGGCGCAGTAGAGGGCTGCGCGGTGGTGGGCGCTGCGGTGGTGGTGGGCGCGGCGGTGGACGGGGAGGCGGTGCCAACGGCTCCTCCTGAACTCGCACATCCCGCGGCTAGCGCTAGCGAGGCGATGAGCATGAGTCCGAAGGAGGCCGCAGTGCGACGTGAGCGAGATGACGATCGTTGCATCGTGCACACCGTACGGAGTGAACCTGAGGACCGGCTGACCAACCATCTGCAGAATTCCTTCAGATTCAACGCCTACGCTCCAATCGCTGGACGGACGGAGAAATCATGGTGTCTCGAATCGAGGATGCAACATCGGCCACCTTGGTCGTGGTTGAGGACGACGATTCCATCCGAGAGCTTCTGGGCGCAGGACTGCGCTTCGCCAACTACACGGTGACCACAGCGGCAACCGGCATCGATGCGGTTCGTGTGATCACAGCCGGATCGCCAGACCTGGTCGTGCTCGACGTCAACCTTCCAGACTTCGACGGGTTCGAGGTCTGCCGACGCCTGCGTGCCGCAGGTGACGACGTGCCGATCATCTTCCTCACGGCGCGGCGCGATGTCGACGATATGCGCGCCGGCTACTCCGGCGGTGGTGATGACTACCTGACCAAGCCGTTCAGTTTGGATGAGCTCACGTTCCGGATTGATGCAGTACTGCGTCGAAGCGTCGGCCGCGGGAATCCGGGTCGATCGTCGGCCGGGACTCGCCTTGTCTGCGGACCTGTCGAACTCGACGAGGCGACCCACAGGGTGTGGCAGTCGGGAAACGAGGTGCAGACCACCCCGACAGAGTTCCGCTTGTTGCGCTACCTCCTTGCCAACGTCGAGCTGGTGCTCACCCGCACCCAGATCCTCGACCACGTCTGGTCATACGATTTCGAGGGCGATTGGCAGATCATCGAAACCTACGTGAGCAGCCTGAGAAAGAAGCTTGAGGTCGATGATCGAAGTCGGATCATCCATACTGTTCGCGGTATCGGTTACTCAGCGCGTCGGCCCGGAAGCCGGTGAGTCTTCGACTGCGGCTCGCCCTCGGTATCGGCTTGGTGGTGGCCGTGTCGCTCGCCGTGCTCGGGCTCGTGGTCGTCGGTTCGACCAGGTCATCTCTGATTGACAGTACCCGTCGGCAATTGCTGGGATCGTTGTTCAATCGCACGAGTGCAACACCTCCGCCGCCGGATGGCGCCGACCGGCGGACAGACACTCGTGGCCTCGCCACGGCACACTTTGCTTTCGAACTCGATGGCTCGCTCATCGTGGCCGAACCCGCTGGTCCGCCGAGCGAGCCGCTGCCCCTACCAGATCTGAGGTTGAACGACATTGTGCGACTTCGCTCCGGCTACTCGGTCACCGTCGACGCGGTGGATGGCAGCATGCGCTACCTGGTGCTGGCGGCGAACCGCGCGAACGGTCGAACGGAGGTCGAGGCGGCACCACTCGACCAGGTCGATGCGACGATTGCGGCGTTGATCGGTCGGTTCGTGCTCGGGGCACTGTTGATGCTGGCAATCGCTGTAGGGGCAGTGGTTGCGGTGCTTCGCCACGGGCTGCGACCGCTCGATGACGTGATCGTGACTGCCGATGCCGTTGCACAAGGTGAACGCGAGCAACGGATCCCCACCGACCGCGGGCCGACCGAGGTCCGGCGCCTGTCGAGCGCTCTCGATCGCATGCTGCAGCAGCAACGGGCCGAACTCACATTCCGCGACGCGAGCGAATCTCGCCTTCGCCAGTTCATCTCCGACGCATCACATGAACTGCAGACCCCCATCACGTCAGTACTCGGTTGGACGCAACTGCAACGCAAGGGGGCACTCGACGCCGCTGGCGAGGCCGCCGCAATGGAGCGGATCGAGGCCGAGAGCAGGCGGATGGCCGCACTCGTGGACGACCTGCTCGTGCTGGCACGCCTCGATGAGCACCGGTCATTCGAGCCACGCTTGGTCGCATCGAGCGTGATCGATCTCGCCGCCATTGCGCACGATGCGGTACTCGATGCGCGTGCCGTGGATCCCGACCGGTCGATCGTCCTCGACGCGCCGCAGCCTGTTGTCGTGGCGGGTAATCCGGACCGGCTTCGTCAGGTGGTCGACAACTTGTTGCGCAATGTTCGCGTGCACACCCCAGCTGGCACCCCGGCACGGGTGGTTGTGCGAGCTAGCCCGGCCGATGGTACGGCGACGATTGTGGTCGAAGACGAAGGCGTCGGTATCGATCCGGAGCATCTCGTCCAGATCTTCGACCGGTTCTGGCGACGTGACGCGTCACGCGTCCGTACGACCGGCGGCGCAGGGCTCGGGCTGGCAATCGTGTCTGCGCTTGTCGAGGCGCACGGTGGCTCGGTCGTCGCCGCCAATCGGGAAGGCGGGGGAGCGGTGTTCACCGTCACGTTGCCGTCGTCGTTGCCGTCGTCGTTGTCGTCGTCGTCGTTGTCGTCGTCGTTGTCGTTGTCGTTGTCGTCGTTGCCGTTGTCGGTGCCGGTGCCGGTGTCGTGGTCGGGGTCGGGGAGTCATTCGATGCGGACTTACTTGAGACGGCTCGGGTTTCGCTGCCGCACCCGGCAGCAACGATGATCAACACAAGGAGCGCCCCTACGGACCGTGCCTGTCCACGTCGAACCACATGTCGTCTCATGGACGAACGGTACCAGCCCGACCTTTGGCGTTGGGCTGTCACTGACGGGCTGTCGCAAATTGCGGGTGGGGTTGGCGGAACCCGATCCCGATCCCGATCCCGATCCCGGCCCCGACCCCGGCCCCGGCCCCGGCGGTGCGGTCGCGCTGCAGCGTGAACGTTCGGTGCATGACAGGCGGGCGTGGTGGAAGTCTGGATCAGCAACCACGAAGGCTATGCGGGCAGGATCGCGTCGACTTACATGTCGCCAGCGCCGATAACTCGACGCGACTCCTCCCAGAACGGCGCAACGGGCAGGATCGCGTCGACTTTCATGTCGCCAGCGCCGATAACTCGACGCGACT